>URSO01000019.1 GCA_900550415.1 uncultured Collinsella sp. | reverse complement strand
GGTAAGCACGCTCAACCGCACGCGTCCCGTTCTTATAGGCATCTTGGTGCTCTTTTTGCTAAGCGGCGGGTTTTCATTTGTCGCGCGCATCCCCGGCTGCATAGCGGGAACCTTCTCGTCCTTTTTCAGCTCATCCGGCAGCTCGCTTGAAGACGATCTTGAAGACGCGCTGCCCGGAGGAGCACCGGAAGCACCCAACTACTCTGCAGAGGATCTTTCGGAGGCGGAAAACGCGTGCCTGGATGCCACCACGTCGCGCATGGAGCTGCTCACCACCCCTGGCACAGCCGAATACCAGCAGGCAACCACGTTGATTGCGGACGATTTTAACCAGGCGTGCGAAGACTACCTATACTACAGTGCCGATGAGCTGGGTCTTAACGGCGAGACCGTGGCCACCTGGCTAATAGGCAGCCTGGATTACCAAATGTCGAGCGTCCACGCGTTTCCCAATGACACCCCGCCCTACGGCTCCGCCTACCTTGACGTCACTGTTGCGGACCCCTTGGGCCTGTATGACTCGTTTTTTACGCCCGCTTCCAACTACCTTATGGAGCAAGATCTACTTGGGTATGATGACGAGCCCGGCCCCAGCGATGAGGTACGCTGGCACCTGAGCGGGATGCTACAAGACGCCATAGACTCCTCAACGGAAACGGCCCAACCTTTTGTGCGCTTTGAGCTTGTCTACGCCAACGGCACCTGGAGCATCAGCGAGACCGAATACGTCTCTGAGCTTGAGTTTATCTTTGGCATGTAGCCTTTAGGGGGCAAGGTGCCGCGGCACACCCCGCCGCCTTGCCCCGACGCGTCTTGCCAGTTGGGTTCAGCAAGCAACCTCTATATTAAAAAAGGCCCCATTGCTGGAGCCTCTTTCAATTCAAGATGGTGCGGGCGAAAGGACTTGAACCTTCATGGGGTTGCCCCCATACGGACCTGAACCGTACGCGTCTGCCAATTCCGCCACGCCCGCGTGCAGGAATTAGAATAACGGAGCGCCACCACGAACGCAAGAACTATTTTTGAAAAAGTTTGCAGGCATTTTCCCAAGCGGCTTGCGCGATTGTTTCGGCGTCCTCACCAGTGCGATCGACACGGTCGTTAACCAGCGCGTTTGCCGTAATGGAGATCATTGCTGGCTCGCATTCAAGACCGCGAATGGGCTCCGGCGCCATATACGGGCAATCCGTCTCGAACAAAATGCGGTCGAGCGGGGTCGCCGCAAATGCCTCGCGCACGTCGTCGTTGCGCTTAAAGGTGGCCGCACCACCATAGGCGATATAGCAGCCCAGCTCCACAAAGCGCTCCATCGTGGCGCGGTCCTCGCCAAAGCAGTGCAGCACACAACCGGCCTGGGGCACGCCCACCTCACGAAGCACGTTGTACGCATCCATATGCGAGGTGCGCTCCCCATCCGAGTCCTCGTGCCGCAGGTGCAACTCCACCGGCACATTGCAGCGCACGGCGACTTCGAGCTGACTTGCCATGCAGTCAATCTGCACGCTGTGGGGCGCCGGCGCGATGTCGTCGTCGTAATCCATGTGGTAGTCCAGACCAATCTCGCCGATACCGGCGCACAAAGGGTCATCAAGCGCGGCAACGACCTGTGCGTGAACGTCGTCGGTATAGTCCGGCGCGCCATACGGATGCACGCCGGCAAGATACTTGATCTGCGGGATATCCTGCATCGGCAGAATCTCGCGCGTCAGCCAGTCGCTATAGTCCGTCACGCTGCGCTTATCGGCAATGGGATCGAAGACCGTCACCAACAGGTCGATGCCCGCGGCTTTGGCGCGCACGAGTGTCTCAGGCACTTCTTTGCCCCAAAACGAAAGCAGATGCGCATGCGTGTCGGCAAGCGGTGCCAAGGGCACGGGACAAGCAACCGTCTTCTTTTTCTTGGTAAACGTCACGCGTTCGGCATTAGGCGTCATGGATTAGCTCCTGGGCCAGACGGACAAAGTCGGCAACATCAAGCGTCTCGGCGCGCGTGGTGGGTGCGATACCGCAAGCCTCAAAGGCGGCATCGAGCACGTCCTTGACAAAGCCATTGGCGCTCATGGAATTGCGGATGGTCTTGCGACGCTGAGCAAATGCAGCGTCAATCACACGGGCCACAAATTCACGATCGAGTCCTTCGGGCACCACACCGTCAACACGGTCGATACGCACGACGGCCGAGTCCACGTGTGGCGCCGGCATAAAGCAACGCGGCGGCACCTCAAAGCGACCCGTCACCTGCGCATACAGGCCAAGCTTTGCCGTATAGCCGCCATAGGTCTTGTTGCCCGGCACTGCGGCAATGCGATCGGCAACCTCCTTTTGCACCATGACGACGGCGCGCTTGAGCGCCGGCATCGTCTGGAAAAATTGCAAAATGATCGTCGCCGCCACGTTATAGGGCAAGTTCGCGACAAATACCGTGGGCCCGCCGCCGGCGGCCTGCTCAATCTGCTCCGGCGTCACCTTGAGCGCATCGCCCATGATAAAGCGGAAGTTGGCATAGTCGGCGGCGTGAGCATCGAGCACCGGCTCGAGCTCGGGATCTGCCTCGATCGACGTGACGCACGCCGCCTCCTGCAGCAGGGCCAACGTCAGCGTGCCGCAACCCGGGCCGACCTCGAGCACGCGCTCATCGCCCGCAAGCTCAGCGAGCTCACAGATACGTTCGATCACATGGTTGTCGATCAGGAAGTTTTGGCCCAGGCGATGCTTGGTCGCAAGGCCAAACTCCTCTAGCAGCTCCCTAGTTGCCGTGGGGTTTGCCAAAGGCGAAGTTGTCATGGTTGCCTCCTTAACATGGTGGCTGCATCGTAAAGTAAAAGGGCATGGACCGTTGCGGCCATGCCCTTACCGTTACACAGCAAATTGCCGATATGGCACTCGCGCGACGTCTTAGCCCAGGCGCGGGAACAGCGGGTCACCCTTCTCGACGGGCTGACCGCCGGCAAGCAGGCCCCAGGCGCAGATGCCCTTGAGGTCGTCGCTCGCGGCCTCGTCCTCGCAAGACAGGCGGCGCAGAGCCTCGGCAGAAGTCTGGGGCATGAGCGGCATCAGCAGGTGAGCGGCGATGCGGATGGCCTCGAGCAGGTTGTAGATCACAAATGCCAGTTCGTCAGCCTTGGCCTCGTCCTTGGCAAGCGCCCAGGGCTCGGAGTCCTCGATGTAGTGGTTGGCGGCATGGATGAGCTCCATGACCTCGTCCTTAGCTCCGCCGTAATCGAGCATGTCCATCTTGGCCATGTAGCGCTCGACCAAACCGTCGGCAATCTTTGCCAGCGGGTTATCGAACGCGTCGGCAGACGCCGGTTTAGCCGGGGCGCAGCCGTCAAAGTACTTTGTGCTCATGTTGAGCGAGCGCGAAATGAGGTTGCCCCAGCTGTTGGCCAGATCGGCGTTGTAGACCTGCTCCATGCGATCGAAGCTGATGGCGCCGTCGGTGCCGGGGACCACGTCGGTCATAAAGTAATAGCGATAGCCCTCAACGCCCAGCATGTCGATAACGTCCTGCGGAGCGATGGCGTTACCGCGGCTCTTGGACATCTTCTCGGCCTTGCCGGTCTCGGCATTGCGCACGGTCAGGAAGCCGTGGGCAAAGACGTGCTCGGGCAGGGCCTCGCCGATGGCCATGAGCATGGCGGGCCAAATGACGCAGTGGAAGCGGATGATGTCCTTACCCACGATGTGGAACTGCGCGGGCCAGCGATAGGCCAGCTCGGCACGCGCCTCGTCGGTGTCGACACCGTAGCCGACGGCCGTCATATAGTTGAGCAGCGCATCGAACCACACGTAGGTCACGTGACCCTCGTCAAACGGGACCTGAATGCCCCAGTCAAAGCTCGTGCGGCTCACGGAAAGGTCGTTAAGGCCGCCCTCGACAAAGCTACGTACCTCGTTCATGCGGAACGCAGGCTCGACAAAGTCGGGGTGCTCGTCATAGAGCTTGAGAAGCTTGTCCTGGAAGGCGGAAAGCTTAAAGAAGTAGGACTCCTCCTGCACGCGCTCAAGCGGACGGTGGCAGTCGGGGCATAGATGCTGGCCGACGCTGCCGTACTCCTCGTCGCCCTTCTGGACCTGCGTATCAGTGAAGTAGGTCTCGTCAGGCACGCAATACCAACCGTCGTAGCTGCCCTTATACAGGTAACCGGACTCCTTCATGCGCTCCCACAGATACTGCACGGCATGATGCTGGCGCGGCTCGGTGGTGCGGATGAAGTCGTCGTTGGAAATCTCGAGCTTGCTCCAAAGCTCCTTGAAGTGCGGGGCCTGGCTATCGGTCCACTCCTGCGGCGTCATGCCATGCTTGGCTGCGGCCTCGGCGACCTTCTCGCCGTGCTCGTCCATGCCGGTCAGGAACTTGACGTTATAGCCGGCGGAACGGCGATAGCGAGCCTGAACGTCGGCGATGATGGTGGAATAAGCCGTGCCCAGGTGCGGATCGGCGTTGACGTAGTAGATGGGCGTCGTGATAAAGAACGAAGGCTTGCTTTGATCCATGGGGTTTGTCCTCCAGAAAAACGTTGCATACAGAGGATGATTCTAGCGCAAGGGCTGGATATCCTCCATCTATTGCATATCGAGCACCATGGCATAGACATCGCGCTTGCGGCGCGAATACTTCTGAGACAGGCGCTTGGCCACCGCAGACGCGGGCTCCCCCTCCTCGAGCGCGGCGCGGATATCCTCGCGCAGGGCCTCGTCGGGATCCGCTACCGCGGCGCCAACCGGCGCGATACCGGCCTCCTCATCCTCGCTCGGTGGCGCGATGACCAGCGCAATCTCGCCCTTTACCTCGCCGCGAGCACGCAGCTCCTCGGCAAGCTGGTCAGCGGGCCCGCGCAAGACCTCCTCGTGCAGCTTGGTGAGTTCGCGGCAGACGGCAACCTCACGCTGGGGAAAGACCTCCGCCACGGCCTCGAGCGTCGCCACGATGCGATGTGGAGACTCGTAGAAGATGAGTGCGCCGGGCACCACGGCAAGGCGCTGCAAACGGCGCACACGGTCACCGTGCTTTCGGCCCAAAAAGCCCTCGAAGAAAAAATGCTCGCAGGGAATGCCGGACGAAACAAGCGCCGTGACGCAAGCAGAGGGCCCGGGAATAACTTCGACGGGCAAATCGGCCTCACGCGCCGCCTCGACCAGCGCCTGGCCGGGATCGGACACGCTCGGCATGCCGGCGTCCGAGGCAAAGGCGAGGGTCTCCCCCGCCAGCAGACGGTCGACCAGGCCGGCAGCGCGGCTAGCGATCACATTCTCGTCGCAACGGACAAGCGGCTTGGAAATGCCCAGGTGCATCAGCAGCTTTGACGTCACACGCGTGTCTTCGCAGCAGATGACATCGGCAGCGGCAAAGGCCTCGCCAACGCGCGGGGACAGGTCACCCAGGTTGCCGATGGGCGTGCCGACCACATAGAGTTTGCCCGTATGGGCGCTGTTTTGCGTCATATCAACCTATTCAATCATGCCGCGCTCGAGCGTACCGAGCGCCGCGCGGGCGTCCCATGCTGCAATGCGCTTCTCGGTCTTCCACGTTTGGAAGAACCAACCGGCAGCCGGCGCAAACGAAGCCAGCTGGTTGGCGATAAACACGCGCTCGTAGGCATTGCGGCCCTCGGGCGTAACCGACGAGTTGGCAAAGATCGCCGCGCCCGACCATTCGCCCACCAGCACGGGGAACCCAGTCGAAATCGCTTCTTTAAGCTCGCGCTTGTTACGCGAAATCGCCGTCGTCAGCCCGCGAGGGCTCGTGATGTCGAGCGCATACTCGTCGCGGTAATGGTACAGGTGAAGGTCCATGTAGACGTTCTTGTACTTGGCGCCGCGCATAAAATGCTTCCACTCGCTGGGATGCCCCGACGACGAGAAGACGACGATCTTATCCTCGGGCATATACGAACGGACGAGCTCGTAGGCATCGCGATAGAAATTGCGCAGGTAGTGAGCGGGAATGCCATCCGTCATGGTGAAGAGGCTCTTGCGAACGCTCATCTGCGGCGTGTCCAGCAGCTCAATGCCCAGCAGGCTCTCGGCCTCGCCATAGCGATCGGCCAAGCGCTCGAGCACGTCGAGTGCGACATGGCGGCCGTTGGTGGACGAATGCCACTCGGCAACAGCCTCCGGCGTGGTGGGCGAATCGTTGGAATCGCCCTGGACACCGGGCACGGTTGCCAGATCGAGCAGCACGCGGATGTCGTACTTGGCAGCCCACTCAATCGCGCGGTCGATGTAATCGACAACCGATATGTAGGAGGCATCGGACTCCTGTGAGCCAAAGGCATACCAAGGCACCGGCAGACGCACGGCATTGAGACCGATCTGCGCCATGCGACGAAAATCGTCCTCGCTCACAAACGTCTCGTAATGGCGGCGCATGCGCTCGTTATAGGCGGCGGTACCCATGGCCTCCTGTAGCTCGGCCGCGTTGGATGCACCGGTCGCCGCGTACAGCGACGGGGTCACCCAAGGCTCGGGAATAAACCAGCCAGAGAGATTAACGCCGAGTATCCTCTCCATCACTGCCCCCTTCGGATCATGCAGGTCGAACCCGCATCGTATTGCATAGGATAAGTATCGTTTTGAGTATACCCACGTGTGCGGACAGGCGACCGAACGGTCTGTAAAGCGACGCGAAAGTGGGAGGAATGTCTGGGAGCAGACGAGCTCGGGATGGTGCGATGAGGTGTGTACGCGCGCCAGAGGCAGGCACCGGAAAGCATGTCCCGTTCTATCGCTCAATAATGGGGCGCATTTTCCGCAGAACCCTACATAAAAGAAAAGGACCCCTTTGCAGAGGTCCTAGTCAATTCAAGGTGGCGGGGAAGGGAATCGAACCCCTGACACGAGGATTTTCAGTCCTCTGCTCTACCAACTGAGCTACCCAGCCATTTGAGGTGTGCCTTGTTTCAAGGCTTGATTAGTATAACCAAGGACGCGTTCCGGTCAACCGAGAATTTTAAAAAAGTTTTTGAGCACAGCCTCGGTTCTTTAAATCGGCACGTCAGAGGCATCAGCCGGCAGCAAGAAGTTTTTCGCTCAGAGCCGCACGGGCAAACTCACTTGGCGTCATCCCCTCGGCAGCCGCCCGTCGACGAATGGCCTCCTTCATTCCCAGAGGAATCTTGACCGACAGCGTTGCCGTCCCCTCACCCGAGAGTGGGGGCCGTCCATGCACGATCCCACCAACGGTGTGTTCGCCATCCGGAAACTCTCCGCGCTCGTACGACTCGCACCACGCGTCAATCATTTCATCCGTTACAACCTGACCATTAGCGGCCGTATACGTCTTGCCCATCATCGACCCCTTTGCCGAGCCCGTTCAATCTCCTGCCAAAATTTCTTCTGGACTGGAGACAAGGCATGAATGATAAGCCCCCACGGACAAGCTCGACCGCGACAAGCTCCACGCTTCGTCCGTCTGGGAGCCATCCAATCGCAAGCCATCTCGGCGGCTCGTCCTTCGGCTCGCGACGAATGCACTCAGTAACCGCAAGCCAAGCGCTAAGCACCTGCTTTTCCGTCAGGTGCTTTTTAGCGTTGGGATGGATCTCAACATCCATGCATCTTCTCCTCCATCTTACCCAATTTCGTATGACGAAAGTCCGCTGTCGCCAATTCTTAAGCCGGCACGCGTTGGAGAGCAGGGGTCGAAACAATGATTGAAGGACGCTCTAGTACGGCCCAGGCGCCGGGGCAGGAGCACATACGCCAGGGACGTACGTTTTCGTAGCATACGAGGACATAGCCACGTGCATCGATAAAGGCGATATCGATGGGATAGGCCATAAAACACGTATGGACCGAAGAGCAGCGTGGAAATGCCATGACGAGCGGCAGACCGTTGGCGGCAACCGGACACCGTCCCAGCATGCCGCGCAGGCGCACGGCAAACGACTCCGCCACCGCAAACTCGGCCGGCGTCCAGCCCAGCCTATTGAGTGCCCGCGCGTAGGCGATGTAGGACGAGACCGCGGTCACATGACCACCCCCGGACGCCATGGATCGACCGTCACCGCGCGCTCGTGCGACAACGTTGTCGGCGCCCCCAGCGGAACGCCAGCGATGCTGAGAGAAGTCGGCCACGGCTCATAGTGCATGGTGCAGGTGTAGGTCCTAAACGTACCGGATAGGGAGAGCAGGCCACCATCCGATGCCTCCGCGCCTTGCTCGCTCGACACTTCGATCTGCAAGTCATAGCCTTCCATGGCATTCAGAATTTGAGTCCGGACCGTCGCCGAGGCATCGACAGAGCTTTCGTCGCCCTCCCCGCTCGGCGCCACGGCGTGCGCCAACACGATGTCGGGCACCACGCGGTCGAAGCGCGCGACAGCGCTGGCATAGATCATGACGTTGTATACGATGAGTGCCAGCACCAGCAAAACGGGCGTAACCACTGCTATCTCCACCGTCGCTTGGGCGCGCTCCTCGCGCAGACGCATGCGGATACTCATTACGACCCACCGCCCAGAGCGCCAACCAGCGTGGCGACATCGACGGTGAGCGGGATGGAGCCGCCGCCGGGCAGAGGAATCTCCGCAAGCGTGAACACCGTACCGCTGATGGTGCGTTCGACTTGATATTCCAACGCCTCGCAAAGCGCCTTGGGATCGGTCACGCCCAACGGAATACTTCGCAGTTTGTCTTGCGCTTGAGAGAGACCAGCAATGTCAGACCCCGGGCTCTTAATGACGTTGGCGGAATCAGTCAGCACCGGCTTTCGCAGGCGCAAGTCGCACGGTTCCAAACCCAGCGCCGCCACGGACGCCGAAACGGTATCGCCGAGCCACGATGCGATGGAGCCCAACGCGCCGCTGCCCCCTCCTAGGCCTTTAATCATCTCGTCCATAAGTTCGTCGGCCGAACCTTGGATGTCTCCGTATCCCACAAGCAGCCGTCCCCAGACATCCATGACGCCATCGAGTACGCCGGCAACGCCACCCGAGCGTTCCTTCAATGTCGAGAAAAATCGCGAAAGCACGTTGTTTTGCGCCGTCGCCTCATCGGGCGCCAGCACCGCGGCAGAGATGGCACCGCGATCGCCAAGCCTGACTGCCGTGTTAAACGAAGAGTTGAGCTCATCGGGGCTCGAGATGGCACCCGAAACCGCAAAGGCAACCACGCCGTTGCGACCGGGCGGAGCGATACGCGGACGCTCGCCCGAAAGCGCTTTAATGGCCTGGTCAAACGCATTGCTCGCACGGTCGGCCTCATCCTCGGTCTGACGCATGAGCTCAAGCTCTTTGTTCCGACATTTGACGTATTCCTCCAAGGCCTTTTTGAACTCGTCGAAGTGATATTCGAAGCCGTTTTCGATAGAGGTTGAAGGCGCCGCAACAGCACCAAGCGACAAAACGCCAAAATGGCATTTGCTGCATTTATCCTGTCCATCGTAATCGGCAACCGAAGCAAATCCGCTCGGCGTCCCTTTCTTATAGTTAGGGCAGGTCGTCCCGTAATGCAGATACGCCTTGTCATCGTTCACGCTAGTCGGCCACACCGCATCGGTATAGAGTTCCGTCGCCCGAACCTCATCAGAGTTGCGCGGCAGCAGCGGAATATAGGAGGAAACCCTGTCTCCGTTCTCGGTTATATGCGCCCGATCGACCTCCGCGCTCGCATAGGTATAAAACGCCTTACGCGCCGCAGACTCTGCCTTCATCTCGACACTCGAGCCGTGGGGCTTCTCATTTGTCAGACGCCAATGGTAGTAGTCCTTCGCGCGATCAAGGGCAACTTGGGGCTCCCACGTAACGCTCGATGAGTAATGCGGATTTTGAACACCGGAGAGATCCGTTAGGCTTTTCGCACGCTCCCACATGCAAGAACAGCTGCCGACCGAGCCCTTGTCAGACCCACCACAATCCGCCAGCCAAGCACGCTCTTTAGCCTTCGCCGTGTCCTCAGAAGCCTTCCGCAGCTCCTCGGCCGCACACTCTAAATCATCTGATGTGTCTTTAATGGCATCGGTCGAGATCTCGGACCCCTCGAGCGCAGCGAAGTCAGACTCGGATGTCCTGGGCACGGCAAGCGCCGTACCGGTATAGGTCACACTATCGGTATCCTGCGCCGACACCGCCTGCGTGGCACGCGCGGCGATCAGATACGGCAGAGCCGTCTCGATTTTCTGTAAGCCTTCCGATGCGCTTTTGGCAAACTTGTTGCGCGTTTTAATGATCTCAATCCCGGTGTCGACCATATTGCCGGCAACCGGCTCGGCACCCGGGATGAGGATGGCGACCAGGCCCGTCCCGATCGTGGCAAACCCCGCCAGCCCCAGACTCAAGATGCTCGCATCAACCACCGTGGCAGCCGTGTGATAGGACGACACTACGTTGGCACCCGCCAGCGCGCCACTATCAGCCGCCACCTGAGTATCCCCGGCACGCGACATGCTCCATATCGCCGCGGTCGACGAAAACAACAATGTGAGCACCACTAGGATGACCACGGCAGAAGAAAGCGTGGTATAGGCGCCGTCTTCGATAAACAGATCGACACCGGCTCGACCCATAAAGCCGCCTCGTTTGCGGAGAGCGCCTGGTCGACGGCGGGCCGCAAACCCTTGCGTCACCCGCAACAGGCAGCGCCTAATCCCATGCAGCAATCCACGAATCATAATCTCCCTCCAGCCATTCGGGACGCGATTGATACGAGACATCGACCTTGAGCTCAACGTAGCCGCCCTCGGCGGTACCACCCATAGCCTGCACAAACGCACCGATCACAGGCAACGGCTTGACCTCGCCGGAAACGGACACGGACGAGGCGCCACCCGCACCGACCCGGCCAAGCTCGATATCCCACGACAACGGCCCGCCGGCATGAAAGATCGAAACGTTGGGCACTGCGGCAAGTCGGCGGCGGGTGAACTCCTTAAGATCGTCGTCCTCCGCCGTCGTCGTGGTCATGAGCCGCGCGGTCTCGGCGGCGGCAGACTCCATGACCGCGCGCGTATAGAGCAGACACACCGGTTGCAGTGCGAGAAGGATGAGCGTCAGAAACGTCGGCAGCAAAAAAGCGGCCTCGACCGTAGACTGCGCCCGGTCCTCGCGCGCGATATCAATACAGCGCGATGTCCTCAGCACCCGCAGCAGCGTCGACAACCGATGTCGAGGTGACGCCGTGAGACGCCGCCCGCTCGACCAGCGCCGCCAAGCGCCCATCGGTGCCAGCACGCCAAAGCCCCGCAATCGCCAGCACGATCGATAACAGCGCCACCGTGACGATGGCGTATTCCACAGTCGCTTGGGCAACCTCCTCACGCAGAACGCCATGCATTTCACGACCCCTCCTTTGAGCTTATTGTTTGCGGGACCAGGCGCACGGCGCGCAGACGACACGAAGCATCGCCAGTATCCGCAGCAACCGTCACCATATCGACCCAGCCGCGTCCGTCACGCACGATGGCGCCCCACACGTTTCCCTTGATGTCGAGATAGCCGCTCAGAGCAAGTTGCGCCGTGGGTACCTCGCGATAGGAACGCAGCATATCCGCCGCCGCTTCGGTCATCGGTCGGTCCTCGGACCATGCAAGCCGGACCACAATCGCGTTGCCCCCAGGCGAATCCGTCGCAGTGCCAGACCGCTTGTCGAGCGTCCGCAGAAAGGTTTGCGCCGTGACAGCGACATCCGAATCGTCCGCATCTCGCATCTCATCTTTTTGAGACGCCACCGCCGAATCTGAGCCCAAATCGGAGGCGGTCCCAGGACGCTGCTGCCGCGCGGCGTTAAGCCCCCAAAGCACCGCCGCTATCGCCACGGTCAGGCAAGCAAACACCAGCAGCACCCCGACGGGGCGCTCGCCCTCTACAGGCTGTTGATGCCCTCGCTGATAGCGTTCCATAGATCTTGGACCTTGCCCTTAAATGCGACGATGGCGATAATCGCGATCACCACGAGCACGCCGACCAAGATGGCATACTCGGTGGTACCCTGCGCACTCTCCTCCTGCAATAGTTCCTTGGCGCGCTGACGAACATGTGCCGCCCGGCAAAACGCCCAGCCCTGCACCTTGCCAGCAGTGTCAGTCATCGTGTTCATGTATTCCTCCCTACATCATCCCGCCTGCTCCCAGCAGCGGGCCCAATATGGACAGAAGCAACGCCGGCAAGATGAGCGTGCCGGTGGGAATCAGCAGCTTGACGGGCGCACGCTCGATCTCGCGCTCGACCGCGGCGCGATGAGCCGCACGGATCTCGCGACTTTGAGCGGCCAGCGTCTCGGCAAGTGGGGCACCCAGGGCGAGCGCCTGCCCCACCGTGATGGCAAAGGTCTCGAGCGCTCGCACGTCCAGGTCGCGCGCGGCGGCCAACAACTCGTCCTCACGCGTGCCCACGCCCACCTGCCACGCCATGCAGGCGCGCTCAAGGCGAAGAGCCAGCACTGACCGGCGGTTGGCGCAGAAAATCTCAAGCGCCGCATCAAACGAAAGACCGGCCGAAAGACCCAAGCGCACAACATCGATCATCTCGGACACTTCGCCGAGCGACACTCGCGCCGGGCCGCCCGCTCCAACCGCGCCCTTCACTCGCGCGGTCAGAGCATCGACCACCGAGCGACCCGCGGCAGCGACCAGCACCGCCTCGCGCTTGCAGGCCCCTGCGATCTTGCGTGCATCCGCCCGATCCAAACCCGTCGCGACAAATACACTCAGGGCGCACAGGCAAGCCGCAACTGCAACCGGGGCGCTCATAGCTCCACCCGCATAATGCGCCGGATAACCACCAGGGCAACGGCGTTGAGGGCAAGACCCAGCACCACAGCGCCCGCGCCGGCGGGCGTCGCAAGACCGCGACGAAAATCTGCCGAAAGCAGCGCCAACACCGCGCACATGCCCGCCGGCATCGCCGCGACCATATGCGCAGACATGCGAGCCTGCGACGTCTTAACATCCAGGCGGCGCTTGAGCTCAATGCGCTCCCCCACCATGCTCGACGCCTCGGACAGTAAGTCGGCAAGCGGAGCGCCGGTGCGCTGAGACACCTTAAGCGCCAAGGTCACAAGCGAAAGACCGGGGGCGTCGATACGCACGAGCAAGTCATCGAGCGCGTCGGTCGCCGAGATGCCGCAATCGATCGCCGCCGCCACCCGCAAAAACTCGGTATGCACTGGCTCTTGCGCATGAGCGCCCACAAAGCGCATGCCCTGGGCCAGCGAATGTCCCGAGGCAAGCGACATGGAAAGTGCGGTAAACGCCTCGGGCATTGCCTCTTCTGCATCGTGTTGCTCGCGCCGGCTCTCAAAGCCATCCCGAGCGGCACCAACGGCAAACGGAGCAACAAGTCCCAAGGCAAATCCGAGGGGCGATAACGACACCATCGTTAGTAAAACGCAGCAGACACCGCTCGATAGCAGCAGAAACGCCAAACGTCCCGAAGCATCTTCGATCACGAGGCCAAGGCGATGCGCCGGAGCCAGCGATGCCCACGAACGGGCGATCTTTTTCAGCAGATCGTTTTCCACCAGCTCACGCGGCAGCTTCTCTGCCACCGTCTCGAGCGCCTGACGTGCCAGCTCCGCCGGCGGTACCGGCGGCACACGAGGTTCCGCCCCGCACGCCGTCGCGACAGAAAGCCCTGCCAAGCCCCCTACGACGAGGGGCACAGTGATCTCCATTCGTCCACCTCCTCTTGTGTGAGCGTCCCCGACCGCAGGCCTTCTGCGATAAACGGCGGCTCGCGGTCAAGCGTCCAGGTGCGCTCGGCGGCATCGAACGTCACATAGCGCTCGAGCTCTACGCCACCCGATGCGGCGCGTCGCACCCCCGAATACGAGGAGACGAAACGCCTGCCATCGGCGTGGCGCTCGGACATCACGATGCCGTCGAGCGCCATGGCAATCTGCTCCTCGATGAGCTCGCTCGGCAGATCGATGCCATAACGTGCAAGCAACGTCAGACGCACCACGGTCTCCTGTTCTGAACCCGCATGAAGTGTGGTGAGCGACCCGTCGTGGCCCGTGTTCATGGCCTGCAACATGTCGCAGCACTCGGCACCGCGCACCTCGCCCACCACGATGCGGTCGGGGCGCATGCGCAGGGCATTAGTTACCAGGTCGCGGATCGTCACCGCGCCCTCACCCTCAATTGAAGCCTCGCGCGCCTCTAGGCGCACCACGTGCGGATGATGCGCAAACTTGAGCTCGGCAGAGTCCTCGATCGTCACGATGCGCTCGCCGGTGGAAATCTCGCATGACAACGCGTTGAGCAGGGTGGTCTTACCAGATCCCGTGCCTCCCGCAACCGCCAGGTCCTGTCGCAGCGACACCGCGCATGACAACAGCTGCGCATACCAAAGCGGCAGCGACCCCAGCCCCACAAGCTCGTCCAGCGAGCAGATGCGGTCCGAGAACTTTCGGATGGTGAGAATCGGTCCGTCAATCGCCACGGGCGGAATCACCGCGTTGACGCGATAGCCCGTTTTGAGGCGGGCGTTGACGATGGGGCTGCGCTCGTCGATACGGCGGCCAAGTGGCGAGATGATGCGATCGATAAGCACACGGATCTGCTCATCATCCTCAAACGCATGCTCGATGGGGTACAAGACGCCGCCGCGTTCAAAGAAAGCCGAGCGGCAGCCGTTGATCATGATCTCGGTAACGGTATCGTCCTCGATGAGCGGCTGCAACGGCCCCAAGCCCACCACGTCATCCAAAATCTCGTCGATGATGGTCTCGCGCTCGGGCGTCGCGAGATCGGTCGGCTCCTCAACATTGAGCGCCGCCTCCACCGCGGGACGCAATTCCGAGCGGGCAAGTGCCGGGTCGATATAGGCGCTGATACGCGCCACTTCGTCGTAACCCATGCGGTCCATCACGGCGCGCTTGGTGCGTCGTTTCACCGCGCGGCGACGCCCCGCATCTACAGGCGCTGCCGCCGCTGCAGCGCCGGCAGCCTTAATCCTTGTTTGCAGGCTCATCGCTGATCACCCTCGCGCGACCAGGGAAGGCGAATACGCGGGCGTTCGGTGCGCGTTGCACGGTCGGCGACCATATCGCTCCAAGGGCCGACGGCGCACCCCAGTTCCACGAGCATCTCGCGCGTGGCCTCGCGCACGCTGGTCGCAAAAGCGCTCGTCTGACCCACTGCCTCGTCAGCGCGTCCAAACGCCATGAGCGCGGCGAGATCCTGCCCGCCATCGGCGATACGAATCTTGGAGCTCAACGCACAGGCAATCTCAAAGCGCATGGCGACGTCCTCGTCTGCCCCGCGCGCACCGAACCGGTTGAACACGGCGCTCATGCGCGTGCGCGGCACACCTACTCGACTTGCCAGTTCAATGACGCGCGATGCCGATGTCGCGGACGACACCGCCGCATCGCCAACGACCAGGCAACGGTCGCTCGCTGCCACCGCAGCCGCCACGGCGTCGCCCCAAAAGACCGAGGTATCGATAAAGACCACGTCGGATTCGCGACGCAGAACATCAAGCAGTAGCTCCACCGGACGTGCCATGAGCTCGGCTTGCTCGGGAGCCGCGACGGGACCCCAGAGCGTAACGCCCGGCGCCACGCGCATCGAAGCGGCTACGATATCCGGCTCGGTGAGCGCGCCCGCCGCCGACGGCTCGATAAGTGTCGCCATATCGCGCGGGGCATCGACGCCTAACAAGTCGTAAAGGTTTCCAAACATCAGGTCCAGGTCGAGCACGGCGGCACGCAAGCCCAACAGCGACGATGTGTGTGCCATGGTGGCAACGATCGTCGACTTGCCGCAACCGCCCGAACCCGAAATGGCGCAGATGACCGGAGCTCGACGCGGCGGAGCGGCAGCGTCTGCCGGCGGCATCGGAGGCGGCGGGGCGGGCGTCGGTGACAGCGTCCCCGTCTCCCCCGCCGCAACCACACGCTGCGTCCAAGCCGGCATGGCAGCTTGTTCGGTCTGCGAGGCAGGCTCGTTCTGTGCAATCTGCTCATGCTGCATCAGCGACAACTCGCCGCACCCGGCAAAGCCCTCAACTTCGTCGAGTTCATCCGCCAGATTCACGCCGTGCACGTATCCCATATCTACAGCCGGGGAGTCGCCAGCATGCTGCGCCGGCCCTCCAGCGTCATCGTATACAAGGGGGTTCCGGAGGCGCCGACCATGCTCGGCTTCCGCTTTTCCATAATCATCAACACGCGGGCCTCTTGTAGCGCGAGGCGCCCCGGGTTCCCTATCAACAAAAGCATCGGGCTCAATCGTCATGCGCCGATCGGAATCAACCGCTCCCTCGCCCGCGCGCCCGTTGCCGCATATACTGTGTGCAGCGATGACCTCGGTCGCCCCCGCGCGAAACAGCACCTCGATATCCGACGGATCGAGCGCTTCTATCAACACGACCACGCGACTCACGCGGCCTTCGGCCGTCAGGCGCGCAACAGTCTTGCGCACATCTTCGGTATCAAACAGAGACGCCGCGATGATGGCAGCCCCGCGGCGCGACGGAAACGCCCGCGCCATGGAAACCAGCCCGTCCAGGTCACCCACGCGAAGCACCTGTGCACCCGCATCACGGCCCTCGACTTCCCGCTGCAACAGCCCGTAATCGCCGCACGCGCAGCACGCAAGCCAGATCGCCTTCATCACTCGTCGCCTCCGCTCTTTTTGCCGCGCGCCGTGGCGGGAATCGTCAAGCTGACCGTTCCCTTGCCCGAGGCTCCCAGCAGTTCCTTGACGTCTTCGGGGTCAGCCGCCAGCGTCACCCATTCGATCTTGCCCTCGCGCGTGGCACCGGAATCCTCACTGGTATCGATCACGTACGCGCCGCACAGCCGATCGGTCACGCCGTCTTTTTGCACATACACATCCACGTAGCTGCCCACGCCCGTAGCACCGCCGACCGAGTGCTCGGCATCGACCGCCACCGAAACGGCGACCTTGCCCTTAGGCACCTCGAGCTTGCGGCTCTCGGCCTTGGTGTAGACATTGCAGATCACGGCATTTTTCGGAATACGCGAAGTCGTCACGTCGCCGCGCACCTGGCGCAGCTCGGTCGCCGCGTCACGCGGCAGCAGACTCGTCAGCCACTCCTGGGTTATGACATTGGTCTCATCGAGGGTCTCGCCCACATCGATATCGCGCGCCGCGACGCATACCTCGACGCGATCGCCACCGTACTTGGCCAAGGTCTCAGCCTGGACCTGTTCGGCTTGTGAGCGGATCGATGAGCCGTAAACCATGCAGAGCAGAGCAGCGAGCACGCCCGCGACCAGACTGATGGCGATGCGCTTGCTCTTGTTCACGGCCGCTCCTCTCATGGCAGTGCCGGGCGAATGCCCGTACCACCATTGTCTGGGCGGTCAGAGTGCAAAGCGGCGCAATCGCAATCTTGGTTTTCGATGTCAAACCAATCGCTGACCAAAAGCTGACCAGCCCGTCAAGCTCGTGGCAAGGTTTTGGTCAGCACGTCAGCAAACTGCATGTTTCGAGGCTTTTCCGCAGCAAAAAGCCGTCTCCCGAACAGTTAGGAGACGGCTGTCATAGGAAAAATCAATTACAGATGGACATCGGGATCGAGCATTTGAGCGCTCACGCGCATGGATGACGCCAGGTTTTGGAACGTTTCCAGACGCAGGCTGTCGATCTGCCCGGCGTCCTCGGCCTCGCGAACGGCGCAACCCGGCTCATGGACATGCGTGCAATCGCCAAACCGGCACGCACGCGATGCCTCGACAATCTCGGGAAAGGCGCGCGCCAGACCCCGCTCGTGACCCACGAGCGGTAGGCTGCGCAGGCCCGGGGCATCGGCGATCACGCCGGCGTCGCCCGGCAGCGTCACCATCACGCGCGCGACGGTAGTGTGACGGCCCTGGTCGTCGCGTTCGCGCACACCGCCGGTCGCCAACGTATCGTGGCCCAGCAGCGCATTGAGCAGCGTCGACTTGCCGGCACCCGACTCGCCCAGAATCATGGCGCAGCTCCCGGCAGGCACGCAGGCACGGACCTCGTCCAGGCCGCGGCCCTCGGCAGAGGACGTCACGATCACGCGCACGTCCGGACCCACCA
Organism: uncultured Collinsella sp.; assembly: GCA_900550415.1. Taxonomy (GTDB): domain Bacteria; phylum Actinomycetota; class Coriobacteriia; order Coriobacteriales; family Coriobacteriaceae; genus Collinsella. The sequence continues at coordinate 13,942 of URSO01000019.1, read as the reverse complement.
GGCGGCGCACGCGGTCCAGATCGCGCTCGAGCTCCTCGGCATCGCAGCGGTCAGCTTTGGTGAGTACCACCACCGGCTCGGCATCGCAGTCGAGCGCCAATACCAGCGAACGCGCCACGCGGTCGAGCAGAACCTCGCCGGCACCGAGCGCCTGCACGATTAGCACGCTATCCACGTTGGAGCAGAGCACCTGGCGCTCTCCGCGGGCTCGGCCGCGCCAACGCTCAAAGCTCGTACGGCGCGGCAGCACGCACTCAATCACACCCATATCGTGCCCGGGAGCGCGGCGCACCGCCACACGGTCGCCCACGGCAGGCAGAAGGACCTCGTCCTCGCCGCGCGACTTGGCAAACCCCACGGCATGCTCGGCGCGAAAGGTATCGTCAGCGGTCGCCACCAGTGGAAACCCGCGATCCAAGCGCACCACGGCGCCAAGCTGCATCTGCTCGGGCTCCTCGGCATGTGCGCAGAAATCATCAAAGGCAGTCTGCTGAGCTTCATCGATCGGCAGGTCATCAAACGCCGGAACTTCCTGCAGCGCGTCGAGTCCCGGCACGCTTGCCAGCAGCTCCTCAGCAGATGCGGGAGCCTCGGTCGCGAGCTTCCGACGACGATCACGCTTAGCCCGCGCCCCCGTCGTCTTTTTCTTCGCTTTAGCCTTAGCCTTGCCCACAGATGCCTCCCAGCACAAAACCACAGAACTGAGCAGGTATTTTAAATCAAAAAGAGCTGGCCGGGCAAAGCCCGACCAGCTCACAAACTTTCCCTCAGCCAATGGTCCCGAGAGGTTATCCGAAGGCCCGCCCGCCGGGAGGGGTTTCTTCCGAGCGATCCCGCAGCGCGAAGCGCGAGGACCAGCGAGGAAGAAACCCCGCAGGCGGTCGGGCCGGTGGGAAGGATGGCCTTTCGACCTACTCCTTCTCGACCGCGCGCATGATCGCCTTGTAGATCTCCATCAACGGGATGATCAGGAAGGCCAGGCCCAGCGCGGCAAGAACGCCCTTGAGCTCAAGCGTCACAGGGCCAAAGAACATCTCGGCAAGCGTCGGCTGCACGGTCACGATCACCGTCAGCACCAGTGCCAGAGCGGCGGAAGCCCACAGCCACTTGTTCTGCTTCTTCATGGTGAACAGCGACGCACGACGGCTGCGCATATTGAAGCAGTGGAAAATCTCGACCATGTTGAGCGTGATGAACGCCATCATCACGCCTTCCTCGTCGGCATTGCCGGCGATCATATCGGCGATGTGGATGTAGCCCATGTCAAAGTACACGCCCACAAAGAAGCTCGCCAGCACCAGCACGGTGATGATTAGGCCCTGGACCACGCAGTCCAGACCCATATGTCCGGCAAAGACACCATCCTTGGCGTTGCGCGGCTTGCGCTTCATGATGTCGCCCTCGGCGTCCTCCATGCCCAGCGCGAGCGCAGGGAAGCAGTCGGTAACCAGGTTCACCCACAGCAGCTGCACCGGCTGGAAGATGGTAAAGCCGATGAGCGTGGCGATAAACACCGAGAAGACCTCGGCAAGGTTGGCCGAAAGCAGGAACTGGATGACCTTGCGGATGTTGTCGTAGATGCGACGGCCCTCTTCGCAGGCACCGATGATGGTGGCGAAATTGTCGTCGGCAAGCACCATGTCGGCGACGTTCTTGGTGACATCGGTACCGGTGATGCCCATGCCAACGCCGATGTCGGCGCGCTTGATGGACGGGGCGTCGTTGACGCCGTCGCCCGTCATGGCCACGATCTGGTCGCGCGACTTCCAAGCCTCGACGATGCGTGTCTTGTGCTCGGGCTGGACGCGGGCGTACACGCCGTAGTCCTCGATGTGCGCGTCGAGTTCCTCGTCGCTCATGCGATCGAGGTCGGCACCGGTGATGGCATGGCTGCGATCGGTGACGATGCCCAGCTGCTTGGCGATGGCCACGGCGGTGTCGATGTGGTCGCCCGTGATCATGACGGTGCGAATGCCAGCGTCGTGGGCCTCGCGGATGGCTTCGGCGACCTCGGGGCGGACCGGGTCGATCATGCCGGACAGGCCGCAGAAGACCAGGTCGTGCTCGAGCGCAGCGGGGCTGCAGTCGCTCGGGACCTCGGTGTAGGTGCGGCTTGCCAGCGCCAGCACGCGCAGAGCCTCGTCGGCCATGGCCTTGTTGGCGGCCACGAGCTCGGCGCGACGCTCCTCGGTCAGCGGGACGACCTTTTCGCCCTCGTAGATATGGGTGCACAGGCCGATCACCACGTCGGGCGCGCCCTTGGTGTACTGCTCGTACTCGCCATCCAAGGTCTCGACGATCACGGACATCATCTTGCGGCCCGAGTCGAACGGGGCCTCGCCCACGCGCGGATGCTCGGCAGTCAGGCCAGTAAGACCAGCCTTGCCGGCGTCGTTGACGAGCGCGCACTCGGTCGGCTCGCCCACGGCCTCGCCCAGCTCCTCGTCCCACTGGGCATCGGAGCAAAGGGCCATACCGGCCAGGAACTTCTCCTTAGGCGCGGCGAGCTCGTGCTTGACGACGGTCATCTTGTTTTGGGTAAGGGTACCGGTCTTGTCGGAGCAGATGGTCTGCGTGCAGCCGAGAGTCTCGACGGCAGAGAGCTTGCGGATGATTGCCTGGCGCTTGGCCATCTTGGTCACGCCGAGCGAAAGGACGATGGTCACGACGGCGACCAGGCCCTCGGGAATGGCGGCGACGGCAAGCGAGACGGCGACCATAAAGGTGTCGAGCAGGGCAGTCGGGTCGGTGAGGACATTGCCCACGCCGTGGCGGAGGATGTCAACGCCAAAGATCACGACGCAGATGACGATCACCATAATGGTAAGGATGCGGCTGAGCTCGGCGAGCTTCACCTGCAGCGGCGTGAGCTCTTCCTTGGCCTCGGCCAGGGCGCCGGCGATCTTGCCCATCTCGGTGTTCATGCCGGTGCCGACCACGACGGCGCGACCACGGCCGTACACGACGGTGGAGCCCATATAGCACATGTTCTTACGGTCGCCGAGCGGCACGTCGTCGGTGCCGGCGGCGAGCTCGATCACGTTGGCATGCTTCTCGACGGGCACGGACTCGCCGGTGAGCGCGGCCTCTTCGATCTTCATCGTGGCGCTCTCGAGCACGCGGCAGTCGGCCGGAACGGAGTCGCCCGCCTCGAGCATGATCACGTCGCCGGGCACGAGCTCGGCGCTCGGCAGGTGCACGAGCTTGCCGTCGCGTAGCACCTTGGACTGCGCCGCACTCATCTCCTGCAGGGCCTCGAGGGCCTCCTCGCTCTTGGCTTCCTGGACCACGCCCAGCACCGAGTTGACGATAACGACGAACATGATGATGGCAACATCGGCAAAGTCGGGCTCGCCCTTGGCCATGCCCGTGAGCGCACTGATGACGGCGGCAACGATCAGCATGATGACCATAGGGTCAGCCATCTGTTCAAAGAAACGCTTCCACAGCGGCGTCTTCTCAGCTTCCTCGAGCTTGTTAGGGCCTGCCTTGGCGAGGCGCGAAGACGCCTCGTCGTTGCTCAGGCCGAGGTTCTCATCGACACCTTGGTCGCTGAGCACCTCCGCCGCGGCGGACAGGTATTCCTTTTGCATATAGAGTCCCCTCCTGGGATTCGGGCCACTCAGCAGATTGATGCCCGATCATAATTCCCAGGAGAAGGGCAAGGGCTCATCAAGGCTGCCGTGCTGAGCGGCAGTTGATAGTGGAGCTATGGTACCCCAAAGCGGCGCGTCTAGCCAAAACAATCCATTTGGAAATGTGGTCCATAAGCAACGATGCAGACCGTATGATGCTCAACATTGATAAAACGTTTTTTCTTCGGTGCGTCGCCAAACTAAAATATCGCCCAGATAGCAGCGGTTAGAACGGTTGGTAAAGTTTTTGCATATACCGTTTTTTCGCAAAAAATGAACTTCCAATTCGGCATACGGTCGATTTTTTGGGGTATTCGGTCGGCATTTCGTTATAATCATCTCAGTTTTATTTCTTATGGTTTATCTATCAGCGCAAGACGATGTCAGATGGAGGTCTGAATGTACAAGCGCACCAAGATTGTATGCACCATGGGTCCCGCCTGCGATAGCGACGAGACCATCCGCGAGATGATCAAGGCGGGCATGAACGTCGCCCGTTTTAACTTCTCGCACGGATCCTACGACGAGCACCACGGTCGCATCGAGCGCGTCCGTCGTATTTCCAAGGAGCTCGGTCTGCCCGTCGGCATCCTGCTCGACACCAAGGGCCCCGAGGTCCGCACCGGCCTTCTGGTCGATGGTAAGAAGGTTGCCGTCAAGACCGGCGACAAGATCGTCGTCACCGCTCAGCCCACGTCCGAGGATTTCCACGGCACCTCTGAGCACATCTCCCTCGACTACCTGGCTCTGCCCTCCGAGGTCGAGAAGGGCTCCCTTATCCTGATCGATGACGGCCTGGTTGCCCTCGAGGTCGAGTCCGTCAGCGGCCAGGACATGACCTGCGTCGTTAAGAACGACGGCCTGATCGGCGAGCGCAAGGGCGTCAACATGCCCAACGTCAACATCTCGCTGCCCGCCATCACCGAGCGCGATCGTCAGGACATCCTCTTTGGCCTGACCGAGAACATCGATTACATCGCCGCTTCCTTCATCCGTGACGGCGAGTCCGTCCGCGGCATCCGCAAGCTTTGCCGCGAGAACGGTGGCGAGCACGTGACGATCTTCCCGAAGATCGAGTGTGCCCTGGGCGTCGAGAACTTCGACGAGATCCTCGAGGCTTCCGACGGCATCATGGTCGCCCGTGGCGACCTGGGCATCGAGATCAAGCCCGAGCTTGTTCCGCACATCCAGAAGGAGATCATCGCCAAGTGCAACGCGGCCTACAAGCCCGTTATCACCGCTACGCAGATGCTCGACTCCATGCAGCAGAACCCGCGCCCGACGCGCGCCGAGGTTGCCGACGTTGCTAACGCCATCTACGACGGCACCGACGCCGTCATGCTGTCCGGCGAGTCCGCTGCCGGTAAGTACCCGGTTGAGGCCGTCAAGATGCAGGCCAGCATCGCTCTCGAGACCGAGAAGTACCTCCCGGCCCACGCTCCGCTCGAGGTTCCGGCTGACGCTCACGGCACCCGCGTCGTCAACAACGTTGTGGGTATGTCCGCTGTGAACATGGCCACCACCGTTGGCGCCAAGTGCATCACCGTGCCGACGACCACCGGTCGTACCGCTCGCTTGATCTCGCACTTCCGTCCCAACATGCCGATCTGCGCGTTCTCCCGCCACGAGTGGGCCGTCCAGCAGATGATCATGTACTGGGGCGTTATCCCGCATCAGGCCGAGATTACCCAGGGCACCGTCAACGGCACGATCGTCAAGGCGATCGAGACCGCTAAGGAGCTCGGCTACGTCGAGGCCGGCGATCTGACCGTCGCCACCGCCGGCGATCCCCGCATGAGCGTCCAGCTCGAGGACAAGGTCTCCTCGACCAACGTCGCTTACGTCGCTCAGGTGCGCTAAATCACACTTGCAAGCAGATTTGCATTGCAAAGGGCCCGGAAGGCTTTGCCTTCCGGGCCCTTTTTCTGTGCCAATGCCGGCACACGGCAAAACACGCACTCATTTCTTTACCAAAAGCGCGAAATCCGCCCTTCGAGGCCCAAAAATAAGGCCTCAGGCGCTAAAAGTGTTCGCCCGATGGCAAAACCACACCTTAACCGACGCTGCTAAATCGTTTTAGCAAGAGCCAGATCGACCGCGTTTTCGGAAGTATGCGGCAAATTCCGAGACCTCCGAGCACACCCTGTTTTTTCACAACAAAATGCCTGATAAACTGGCCTCAAAAGCCAGGTCTGCTCACAGGGTTCAGATTTTGCCGCATACTTCCGAATTGACGCTGGCATCGCACGGTCCAAAAGCACATTTCGACCAGGAGGATATCATGGACCTGACGCTATGCGGTCAATCCGCTTTTTACTATCACCGTATCCCGCCGCAGGTATTAGGGCTTTACCCCGCTATTAGCCTTGGCAATATGGATCGCAGATGTTGCGGCCTCGGAAGTCATGCAGTTGTAAAAGACCTGCTTCACGCACCGCTTCACAGGCTTGTATTCACTCGAGCACAATCCGGGTCGCGAAGCCTGTTTAAATCGCACCTCCTGACCCAAGAGCCGCCTCCCGGGTCGTTTAGGCAAACTGAACATGGATTTGATGTCACGTCGCCCGAGTTTACGCTGCTCAGCCTTGCTACGCAGGTCTCACGCAACCAGTTACTCATGGCTTGCTACGAGATGTGCGGCTCCTTTGCAGTGTTTACGCCCTGCGAGCGAACGCAACAACAACTCGATGAAGCCATTTCGCTTAAGCTCATTCCATCCAACTGCGGTTGGGAGCGTGTTGTCGACACCAAGGGCAATGACACCAATTTGTGGAAGCGCCCGCCGCTCCTCAGCGCGGCGGATATCGCCGCGTTCGCCAAGCAGGCTGCAGGCCTGCGCGGCGTTAAACAACTGCGCTGGGCGGCCGAGCACATGACGGGGCAGACCGCCTCGCCCTTCGAAGTACAGACCTCTATGCTTGTCTCGCTCCCCCGCAACGAGGGCGGCATGGGCATCAACATCGCAAACAACGTGCGCATCCCACTTAGCGACGCCGCGCGCTCACTGTATGACAAAACCTGCTGCTACGCCGATATCCTCATCGAGAGCAACACCGACAGCATGGGCGTCATCTTGGAATGCCAAGGCCGCTCCGCCCACGATGGCGAAGCCGCAAGTCTCTCCGATGCCGAGCGCACCACCGCCCTCACAAGCATGGGCTATGACGTTATCCAGATAACCTATGAGCAAATCAAAGACACGAAGAGCTTTAACAGCATCGCCGAACTCATCCATAAAAAGGCAGGGCTCCCCTACATCCCAAAGACCGATCAGAAACGCACCACCGAAGATGCCCTGCGGCGGGAGCTATTGGTCGATTGGGATGAGCTGTTCGCCGTCAAGCCGGCCAGCTAGCAGCTAGTGATCAGAGGGACTGCGGGGACGTCAGAAGCGGCAACGCGAGTCGCAAAGCCCACCTCGGTCAGCTCGATGACCTCGGTAAACGTTGCATCGAAAAACTCCTCAGTTAGCAGGCGGTATGGCGGATGATCGGGCTCACCGGGGTTTTCGCGCACAATCTCGTGCATAACGCCGATGGTCTTGAGCACATACTCCTCATGGATGGGATACTGCCCAAAACGTGCCGCAGCGGTATACAGACGATCGGTCGCACGCGGGATGGAAACAATGCCGAGCGTCTTACCAAACCAGTCAAAATCGCCCTGCTTTTTAATGCGGAATTCCTCGCACGGCTTGCCGCCGTGCGCCTCCAGGTACTGATTCACGCGCGTATTCCATACGGTATCGGCCACCAGATGCGACCAGACGCCCAGCGTTAAATCGAGCAGCGACTGCGCCACATCTTCGGACGCAAGCGAGAACTCACAGGCGCCGGGACCGGCAACCGGCTCGGCATCCTTGTAGCGCTGGGGATAGTGCACGCGGTTCAGTCGCTCGCGCTCCTCGATAATCGAGGTCGCCGCGGCTGGCGCACCGGTGGGCGAACTTTTAAGCAGCGGCGTCACATAGGTATCCCAGAACTCGTGCTCGCGTGGTTTGGGGATAGGCTCGGGCTTAGCAAAGTGCGTGATGCGGTACGGGATGGGATCGGCAATGCCGGGAACCATGTAGCCCACAAAGATATCCGGAACCACGCAGCCAAACAAAAAGGCATTGCGGTCGCGCACGCTATCGGCAAGCACGCTAGCACGTGTCAGCAAGCGCTCCGTTTGAGCGATATGAATGTTCCAGCTTGGCATAGCCACCCCCATAAAAACCTGGATAACTATACCATCACGGCAAAGCCGCGCGGGCGGCTACGCATCCCCTACGCAGCAACTATTCCGCAGCACCGCTCTCGGTTCCATACGACGGCGAAGGCGCCTCGACCACATGGTGATATCGATCGATATAGATGGCACGGGCCCCCAAGCGGCGCACCAAATCTTGATGGTGCGTACTCATCAAAACCGTCTTACCGGCAGCAACGTAGGCCAGCAAAAAGTTGACTACGATGTCGCACGAGTCCTCATCGAGACCGTTGGTGGGCTCGTCGAGCACCAAGATATCGGGGTTCATCGACACGATCGCAGCCAGCGCCACGCGCTTCTTTTGCCCGCCCGAAAGCTGATAGGGCGAGGCATCGACCAGATCGGCAACCTGGAACAGCTCCATGGCATCGCGGACGCGGCGCTCGAGCTCGTCTGTCGGCAGCCCCATCTGCGCGGGGCCAAAAGCAACTTCCTCGCCCACCGTAGCGCAGAACAGCTGGGCGTCGGCATTCTGGAACACAAAGCCCACGCGCTGATGGAACCGCTGAGCGGCCGCGGAATCCCTTAGAAACGCCGCATCGATCACGTGCCCGCCAAACAGGTATATCCCTGCGTCCGCGAGTTCAAGGCCGTTAATAAGGCGCATAATCGTCGTCTTACCGCAGCCGTTGGGACCGAGTAGGGCAACGAGTTCACCACGATCGACCTGCAGCGACACACCATCGACAACCGTATGCCCCGCATAGGAGAACACCACGTCGCGAAACTCGATGAGCGGCACGCTCTTGGCGCCAGTAGCACCGCTTGCGCCCATCACGCCATTCGTATCGTTTGCCAAAACGTCGCCCTTCCCTATCCACATCGACGGCTCAGCCGCCCGCGCTACAGCACGGCGCACAACACTGCCAGCAGCGCCACGCCGGCCGCATAGACCGCATCGCGCCAGCCAAAGCCGCTCCGCGCGGGAGTCGGATACGCACCGGCAAAGCCACGACAAAGCATGGCCTCGTCCATCGCGCGGCTGCATTCCATCGCCTTGATAAACGTCATGCCCATGATACCCGCGATCGAATCGGTACGCGAAAATCCCTCAGGCGCACGGCCAACGCTGCGTAGCATGACCGATTCGCACAGATTGTGCGCCGTGCGACCCAGCACCTCGATGTGCTTGAGCGCCATATCAAACGTAAAGATAACTTCGTCGGGTAGATGCAACATCTTGAGCGCCGCCGACATGCGGCTCCACGTGAGGGTCCACGAAACGCCCAGCACCAGCGACACATTAATGAAGGTCTTGAGTGCAATCTTGAGCATAGCGCCCGTGGCAGACGCGCCCAGCAGCAGGGCAGGCAGCGCCAAAACCACGGCAAACCCCGCGGCAGCCAACGCCGGCACAAAGGTAGCGCGCAGCCCGCGTACAGGGCGCACCGCGACCAGCACCAACGCGATCGCCGCCATTAGCATCAGGTATAGCGGGCTCTGCGTCAGGCACACGCACAGAACGCAGACGAACATCCCCACCAGGCGCACCGGAGCCGAAACGCAAGAAAGGGCGCGGTCGACCATCGACCCGCCCTCGTGCGCGCCTCCACCCAGGCGAACCCGCTCAAGCAGGCTCGCCAGATGCAGGACGTTCTTTTGCATCACACGATGTCGAGCCCCCGCGGGCTCGTAACGCTGCTCGACCGCAAGCCAGCTAGGCAGCTCGGCTATTGCCATGAGCACCGCTTTCCTTAACCGTCAGCGAGATCAGACGGAATGCGATGGTGAGCACCGCCACGCCAATCACGCCCGAAAGAATATACATCGCAGCCTGGCCGGCAAAGCCAAGGCCCTGCTCCTCGGAATAGGCCTGCAGATAATCGCCCGTGGGCAGGGCGTCGGCAAAGGTCGGGGTGTCGAGGCCGACCGAAGCCTGCAGGCTGTCGTCGCCAGCCTCCTGAACGGCGGTCGCGGCGCCCTCGGCGTCCCACTCGCCCCATGCGTCACCCGTGGCCAGCAGGCCCAGCGGCGTGGCCACGACAAGCACGGCGACCAGAATGAGCGTGGGAATCAGGGAAGTCTTCTTGGCGGTACCATCGGCGGCAAGCTGGCCATCGGCGGCTTCGGGGCCGACGATAATGCTCGGCGCCGTCTTCTTAATGAAGCCGTAGATGGCGGCCGTCGCCACGCCCTCGATCACGCCGGCAACCAGCATATGCGGGATCAACATGGCCGGAATAGCCACGGACAGCGGGAAGGGGCAGTACAGAGGGGCGCCCGAAGCGTTGGTGAAGAGCATCGGCTGAATACCAAACTCGATTGCCGCGCACAGGGCCGCCAGGCACAGGCCGACCCAACCGCTCACGATGGCAGAAACCGAGGTGCCCCAGCTCTTGTCGTGCAGACGGCTGTTGAGCGCACGGAACACGATAGCAGCGACAAACGGCAGCACAAAGGCCATGTTAAAGCAGTTGGCGCCAAACGACAGAACGCCGCCGTCGCCAAACAGCAGCGCCTGCAGCGCCAGAGCGACCGAGACAGCGATAGCCGCGGCCTCGGGGCCCAGCAGCAGCGCGATGAGTGCGCCGCCGACGGCGTGACCAGTGGTACCGCCGGGCAGCGGAACGTTGAACATCATGAGCAAGAAGGAGAATGCGGCGCAGATGCCCAGGAACGCCATATGCTCGCGATCGAGCGTGGCGCGCACCTTTTTGATGCAGTGAACCCATACGGGCACCATCGCCACCGCCATAACGGCATCGGTCTGCGGGGACAGATAATTATCGGGAATATGCATGAGCCCTCTCAATCAGAACGTTGTGTGTTACGTTTCCAACAATCCGTAACACCGACTCTGCATACTAACAAAAAGGCGCACCGCCCACAACGCAGCACGCCCTTGCAATACGTACGTTATTAGCCCAGGTCCACGCACCGCCCAATAAAGGGCCCATGCACTCCCAACTTTCCGGTCACCCGGAAGAAGGTGCGATCCGCTCGCAACAAGGTTAACGCAGGAACCCGCCCCCGAGAGGGGTTTTCTAAGGCAACATCCCGCAGCCGCGAAGTGGCGAGGACGTTGCCGTGAAAACCCCGCAGGGGGCGGGTTCCGAACAGCAAAGATTACGAGCGGACTTCGCCGTTTACGCCCTTGCACACCTTGGTGACGATCTTCTGGTGCGCCTTCTCGACCTCTTCGCTAGTAAGCGTGTGGTCGTCCGAGCGATACGTGAGCGCAAAGGCCATGGACTTCTTGCCCTTGCCGATACGAACCGGATCGCGGTAGACATCGAACAGGCGCACGCCCTCGAGCAGCTTGCCGCCGGCGCTGGTAATACGGCGCTCAAGATCCTCGCAGGTCACGGCATTGTCGACCACAATGGCAAGGTCGTGCTCAACGGCCGGGTACTGCGAGAACTCGCGGTAGTTCTCCTGGTTGCGGGCGCCCTTGATCAGCTTGTCCAGGTCAAGCTCAAAGGCAACGACAACCTCGTCGATGCCGCAGGCCTCGCGCGCCTCGGGGTGGATCTCGCCGACCCAACCCAGCACGGTGCCGCCGGACAGAACCTCGGCCGCACGACCCGGCTGCAAAAAGGCATAGCCCTCGCCCTCGACGGGACGGAAGCGAACCTTCTCGATGCGCAGCTGGGCGAGCAGCTCCTCGACGATACCCTTGCCAAAGAAGAAACGCAGTTTACGGTACTTCATGTTCCAAGACTGCTCGCTCCACTGGCCCGAGAGCACACCCGCGACGGACTTGGTCTCCTTGGGCAGGCTGGCGTTCTCGCGACCGTGGAACAGGCTGCCGACCTCGTACAGGTGCACGTTGGGCGTACCGTGCGCCTCGTTGTAGGCCACGGACTGCAGCAGGCCCGGCAGCAGCGAACGACGCATCTCGGTCTGCTCGGCCACCAGCGGGTTCATGAGCACCACGGGGCAGCCGCGACCCTCGGTGGGCATGCCGATCTTCTCCAGGTCGCCCGGGGCGGCAAAGCCAAAGGTCGTGGTCTCGTTGAGGCCGCAGGCGCGCAGGATCTCGCCGACCTTGCGGGTGAGCTTCTGCTCGCGGGTCAGGCCGCCGATGTGGTTCTTGGCAGCCGGGATGGTCGCCGTCACACGGCCCATGCCCCATAGGCGCAGGACCTCCTCGATCAGGTCAATCTCGCGCGGCAGGTCGGGACGGAAGCTCGGCGGGATAACCATAAAGTCCTCGCCGTCGCGCTCGACGGTGCAGCCCAGACGGGTAAGCGAACGCTCGATAAAATCGGGCTCGATGTCGGCACCGCAGATGGCATGCACGCGGGCCAGGCGCAGCTTGATGCTGTCGATGGTCTTGGGCGCGGGGAAAACATCGACATAGCCGGGAGCAACCTCGCCGCCGGCGATCTCCTCGATGAGCGCGCAGGTAACGTTGGCGACATCCACGCAGCCAGTCTCGTCAACCTGGCGCTCAAAGCGAATGGAGGCGTCGGAGATCAGCGACAGATCGCGGCTGGTGTGCGAGGTGCGACCGGCGTTGAAGCAAGCGCTCTCGACCATCACGTCGACGGTGTCGTCCTCGATCTCGGAATCCATGCCGCCCATAACGCCGGCCAACGCCACGGGGCGCTCGCCGTCGGTGATAAGGCCCATGCCGGCGTCGAGCACGCGCTCTTCGCCATCGAGCGTCGTGAATTTCTCATCCTGCTGGGCGGCGCGAACCACCACGCGACGGTGGCCATCGCGCTCGGCAAAGGTGTCCAGGTCAAAGGCGTGCAGCGGCTGACCGGTGAGCATCATCACGTAGTTGGTGATGTCGACGATGTTGTTGTGCGGACGCACGCCCAGGGCGTTAAGGCGCTTGACCATCCAGTCGGGCGACGGGCCGACCTTCACGTTGCGCACGATGCGGGCGACATAGCGGTCGCACAGGCCCTCGTCGGCAATCTCGACGGAAAGCTCGTCGTCGGTCGCGCGGCCAGTCTCCGCCTTGATGGCGGGCAGCTCCACGTGGAAATCGCGGTCGAAAATGGCACCGGTCTCGCGGGCCATGCCGATCATGGACAGGCAATCGGGACGGTTGGGCGTGATCTCGCAGTCGAGCACAGTATCACTCGAGCCCACGTACTCGGCAAACGGCATACCGCAGGGCGTGTCCTCGGGCAGAATCATGATGCCGGAGTGGTCGCCACCCAGGCCGAGCTCGCGCGCAGAGCAGTTCATGCCCATGGACACGACGCCGCGAAGCTTGCTCTTCTTGATCTTGACGTCGCCGGGCAGGACAGCGCCGATCATGGCCGTGACGATGTGGTCGCCGGCCTCGAAGTTCTGCGCGCCGCAGACGATCTGCAGCGGAGCGGGATTGCCGTCGGCATCGAGGTTCTTGTCGCCCACATCGACCGAGCACACATACATGTGGTCGCTATCGGGGTGCGGGGTCTTGGTGAGCACCTTGGCGGTCACCACGTGGTCGAAGGACTCGCCCACGGTGTCGATCGCCTCGACCTCGGTGCCGGTACGGATATATTCGTCCGAAAGGGTCTTGGGATCCTCCGGAATATCGATCATGGTCTTGAGCCAGTCGTAAGAAACACGCATCTAGCTCTCCTTTCATACTGAAAGCCTGCGAAGAGATGCAGGTGGAAACTTCAACTTTGTGAACATTCCTTACAAAGCGAGGGTTGTCCAAGTGCGGCAGATCGGCCCGAAAGAGGAGTGCCGCGTACTTTGGTACGCAAGCGACGAATGAGCGCCGAGGTGCCGTGCTTGGGCAAGCCGCAGCCTAGAACTGATTCAAGAAACGCATATCGCCTGTCATGAGCGTTCTGAGGTCCGGCAGGTCGTAGCGCAGGGCCGCGACGCGCTCGGCGCCAATGCCAAAGGCGAAGCCGGTGTACTTCTCGGGATCGATGCCGCAGTTGATCAGGACGTTGGGGTCGACCATGCCGCAGCCCAAGATCTCGATCCAGCCGCTGTGCTTGCAGAAGTTGCAGCCCTTGCCGCCGCATACGTGGCAGCTCACGTCCACCTCGCAGCTGGGCTCGGTGAAGGGGAAGAAGTGCGGGCGGTAACGCGTCTTGCGATCCTCGCCAAACATGCACTTAACAAAGTAGTCGAGCGTGCCCTTGAGGTCG
>URSO01000018.1 GCA_900550415.1 uncultured Collinsella sp. | reverse complement strand
CTGCTAGGCGGGCACTTTTACCGGGCGGCTAACCCACACAAACCCCCGAAGAGCCCAAAAAAGCGTCCCAACAATCGACTGTTGGGACGCTTGGAAAACCACCACAAAGGCGCTCTGCCCTCTTTGTGGCTGCCCCCAGGCGCTACAGCAGATGCTCCTGGATAAAGATCGCGATGCCGTCTTTGTCGTTGCTGGCGGTTACAAAGTCGGCGGCGGAGCGGGTGGCCTCGCTGCCATTTGCCATGGCCACACCCACGCCGGCGTCAGCCACCATGCAGGTGTCGTTGTCCGCATCGCCAAACACGCAGATGTTCTGGAGCTCCATGTCGTTGAGCTCCGCCACGCGCACAAGGCCGCGCGTCTTGGACACGCGCGGATCCATGAACTCGTAGAGCCGCTGCGTGGTTTGCAGAGCCGCCGCCTTAACAGTGTTATCGGCAAACGTCGACGCCCGCTCAATCACCCGCGGCATTACCTCGGGCGCCATGGTAAACATCACCTTGGGCTGCGGCTCACGCAAAAACTCGGCAAAATCGACCACCTGGTAGGGCACGCCGTCGACGCGCGACAGGTGCTCGACGCATGCGTTGCTCTCGGGCACGTAGAACACGCCGTCTCGGGGGCAGACGGGCGTTGCCGGAAGGTCCGCCATGTGCTTGCAGATGCGCGCGATGGTCTCGCCCGGCAGCGGATAGCTCAGCTCGTTGATGTCGTGCGCGCGGTCAATGACCTCGGCACCGCCACAGCCCACCAGCACGTCTACCAGGCCTTCGATGCCCCAGAGCTCGTACATGGCCTCGGTCGCGTGGGCGTCACGCCCGGTGCACAGGCCAAAGAGCACGCCACGCTCGCGCAGGGCGCGGATCGCCGCCACGGTGCGCGGGGACACCGTGTGCTGGCTCGTGAGCAGCGTGCCGTCGATATCGCAGAACACGGCTTTGATGTGGCTAAAGGTGGTGTCCATGGGAGCCTTTCTGGGTTGTGCGGCGATGTGGGGTGTATTCGCAAACGGCGTACATGGTATACCAAGGCGCGCACGGGGCGCTTTGGTGCAAAACCACCACAAAGGTGCCTGGCCCCCTTTGTGGTGGAAGTGACGTTTGCGGGCCAAACCATCACAACATTCGATGTTTTTTGGCAAAATCGCGATTTTCATCGAATGTTGTGATGGTTTTTACTGCTTTGCGGCACGATCCAAATGCCGGCGTCCAAACAGCAGCAGCGCCGCGGGAACCGCCGTCACGACCATGCCCGCCCCTACGAGTGTCTGCTGCACGCCAAATGTCGCCGCCAGCCACGGGGCAATCGCCAGCGGCGCCACGCCGGCGAACATATTGCCAAAGCCCATGACCGAGTTCACGCGACCGAGCTGTTCGAGTGGTGCCGTCGTTTGCACGATCGTGTTGTGGAGCGGGTTGACGATGCCCCAAGCTATGCCCAGGGCGATCTGGCCGACAAGGGCCACACCCACGTACGACGTCCCCACATAGAGCAGGCTTCCCAAGCCCACGGACATAAGCGCCACGAGCAGCGTTTTGAGGTTGACCAAGTGCGGCGGCAAACGGAGCGCAACAATGGCGCCCAGCAGCGCGCCCACGCCCGAGGCCGACGAGAGCCAGCCCATCCATTCGACACCGACGTGCAGGACATCGCGGTAGAAGAACGACTCCAGCGGATCGAAGGCACCGTAGCCAAAGTTCGAAAGAAAAATGATGCAGAAAAGTAGCGCGAGGACGCTGTTGGTGAAGACCGTCTTGATGCTGGCTGCGAAGGTGGCGCGGGCGGACGTGCTGAGGTTGGAGCTTTGTCCCGCACGCTCCCCTTCCTCTGCCGAATCGGCATCCGCATGCCCGGCGACATGGCCGGTCTGCGGCCTAAAGCCCCAACCGACGACGAACGCCAGCACGGTAAAGAGCATCATGAGCGCGAACACCGCACGCGACGACGCAGCCGCCGCGACAAAGCCACCCAACGTGGGTCCGACGATAATACTCACGTTTGAGAACATGGCAATGGCGGAGTTGATGTCTTTGAGCTCGACGGGGTCGTTGGTGAGGTAGGCCGGATAGGACGTTGCGATGGGTTGGGCGAATCCAATCGTAAAGCCCAGGAGTACCGCGCCGGCAAGGACTGTTCCGGTCGCGCTGCCAAAGGCGAGGATTGCCGCGCCGGTTGCCAACGTGCCGACGATACTCGCCCGGAAATGCCGGCACGGACCCCAAGCGTCAAGCGCCGCTCCACCCGCAAAGGATCCCAGGATCACAAATACATTCATAAACAGGACCGCCAGCGATGTCGCGACGACCGAAGCGTCGTCCGCATAGGTGAGAGTTCCGATGACGCCGATAAAGTAACTGGTCTGAAAGCCGGTGTAGATGAGGAAGCGCATTGCCACCAGGCGTTTAGCCTGCGCGGACAGCGACGATTGAGGCTTTGAGAAAAGAGGGGCGAGCATGGAGACTCCTTGTTTCATACGAATGCGGACGGCGGACATTCGCCACCGTCTGTCAAATCAATCTATCCGCATGAAACATTAAGGACGCATCAAGCCCCTTCTCTCCGTTTTTCGCCCGTCATGAACTACCTGGTAGATTGTAAGGCATGTCCCACACATCTACCAAAGCAAAAACCACCACAAAGGTGTCTGTCCCCTTTGTGGTAGTTACGACGTTTGCCCAGATAAAACCTGCTAAAACAAACCTGTCCCTTTTTGGCATGTTATGGCAGTGCAGCGAGCCGGTTCCAAGTGCCCCAGGTCGCCCCGAAAGATGAGCGACGCGCACTTTGGTACGCGAGCGACGGCTTGAGGGGCGAGATGGGGTGCTTGGGGCCGGCGCAGCGTCAAGCCTTAAAGATGGTCTTGGATGAGATCGCAGATGGCTCGGGCGTCGTTGATGTTGATGGCTCGGGTCGCGAGGCCGGCGTCGAAGGCCTGACGCGCCAGGGCTTCGTTGCAGGCAAGGGCCAGCGTGCGGCCGTCGACCAGGTCGAGCGAGCTCTTGCCGCGCAGACGGTCGACACCGGAGCGCGCGACCACGATGTTGTCGAAGCCCTCGGTCTTGTAACCCTCGATGATCACCACGTCAACATCGTTGTAGCGCGACAGCAGCTCGCGCGCGGGCATCTCGTCCTCCTCGCGCGTGTCGGCGTACTCCGCCCAGCGCGTGGCGCAGATGAGGCCCACGTGCTTGGATCCGGCCTGGTGATGGCGCCAGGTGTCCTTAGCGGGCACATCGATATCAAAGCCGTGATGCCCATGATGCTTGAGCGAACCCACGCGCAGGCCGCGGCGGGTGAGCTCGGCAATGACCTTCTCGACGAGCGTGGTCTTGCCCGAGTTTTGGTAGCCGATAAACGCGATCGCGGGGACGGCCGGTGTCGGAGCCGCGGGCGCGACGGCGACGGGTGTGCTCGCGAGTGCGGCACCGTCAGCGGCCACGGCCTCAACAGCAGCGGCCTGACGCTCTGCACGATCCCACGCACCCGAGCGGCCGCCCTCCTTGTGCAGCAGGCGCACGTCGACGATCTCCATGCCGCGGTCGACGGCCTTGCACATGTCGTAGATCGTTAGGCACGCAGCGCTCGCGCCGGTCAGAGCCTCCATCTCAATACCCGTCTTGCCCGTCACGCCCGCCGTAACCAGCACGTGAAAGCCAACCTGCCCGTCCGTGCGCGCCGGCGCCCAGCCCTCGGGCACGTCCTCGGCCGGCGTTCCCGCCGGAGCGATGGGCGCAATGTCGCACTTGCTCTTGGTAATGAGCAGCGGATGGCACATGGGGATGATGTCGCTCGTGCGCTTGATAGCCATGATGCCCGCCACACGCGCACAGGCAAGTACGTCGCCCTTCTTGGCGCGGTCCTGCAGCACCATGGCCTGCGTCTCGGGATGCATGAGGATGGTGCCCTCGGCGATGGCAATGCGATGCGTCTCGGCCTTGTCGGACACGTCGACCATGCGCACCTCACCCTTGGCGTCCACGTGCGTCAGCTCGTCGCGACGGGCGTCGCGGGCGGGATCGGTGGCAGCGCCGGCAGACGGCTGTGCGGGCGCGGACTCGGCGGCATTGCCGGCCGCAGCCGTAGCTTTATGGGCAGACATCGCGGCCCTGCGAGCGGCCTTGGTGGCATCGGCGTACCTGCTCTTGGCCATATGATCATCCTCCGATTTGGGACATAAATCGTTGCGTGCCCTCAATTATCGCGTGTTCCTGCGGTTTGTGGGCCACGGCATCGCGCCAAATCGAAAGTACCTGCATATCATCACCACGGCGCAACGCCTCGCGCACCGAATACTCGGCATCGCTGAACAGGCACGGACGCACGTTGCCATCGGCCGTCAGGCGCAGGCGGTTGCAGCTCGCGCAAAAATGGTTGGACATGGCGCTGATGAAGCCGACCGTTCCCGCCGCGCCCGGAAAGCGCCAATAGCGCGCGGGGCCCGCGCCGGCAGGAGCGTCGGTGATGTCAAGCGGTTCGAGCTCGCCCAGACCCATCGCGGCGGCCCCGGCATTGACGCGCGCCCGCAGCTCGTCGCTCGGCACGCTGTCGCTCGCATCCCACAACTCGGGGTTGAGCGTGGGTGCGTGAGGGTCCACGGCGCAATGCGAGCTCGTGCGCTCGTCGCCGATGGGCATGTATTCGATAAAGCGCAGGTGGATGGGGCGGTCGAGCGTGAGCCGCGCAAGGGCCGCCACATCCTGGTTGAGCCGGCGCACTACAACGCAGTTGACCTTAACAGGCTCAAAGCCCCAGGCAAGCGCCGCGTCGATGCCGGCCATGGTCTGCTCGAGTCGACCTAGACGCGTGATCTTTCCAAAGAGCGTAGGATCGAGCGTGTCGAGCGAGATGTTGACGCGGTTAAGCCCGGCGTCTTTGAGCTGCGGCGCCAGCTTGGGCAGCAGGGCACCATTGGTGGTGAGCGAGATGTCCTCGATCTGCGGGATCGCGCGGATGTCACGAATGAGCGGGATGATACGGCGGCTGACCAGCGGCTCGCCGCCCGTCAGGCGCACGCGGCGAATGCCCTCCCCCGCCACCAAGCGCACAAAACGGGCGATTTCCTCGGCACTGAGCAGCTCGTCGTGCGCGCGGGGCGCCACGCCATCGGCCGGCATGCAGTAAATGCAGCGGAAATTGCACTTGTCGGTAACGGCAATGCGCAGGTAGTTGATATCGCGGCCAAAGCCGTCATGTTGCACGTGCCCGTCCACGCAGCCCTCCCCTCACGCGGCGTTTTATTCTTCGGAAAACATAATACCCCACGGGAGAATCATGCCGACACCCGTACGACAGGACAAGTCGCTTCGAGCAAAACGGACTTTCCAAGCCCATCCTCAGCACAGACCATCACAACATTCGATGCTTTTCCCGTTTTTGGCAAAAAACGTCGAATGTTGTGATGGTTTGCCTGCCCACGGCACCCCGTAGAAGGACCAAAGCGCCCCTAAAGACCGCCGTCCCAGTGCCGAATCACGAATTCTCGCAGGTCGTTCTGCCGCTTTTGGAAAGCTTCGCTTCGGTCGCACTTAAGGCCTATTGCGAGTGCGATGGCGTTCATCGCCCGGTGCAATTGCAGCTGATGGGCAAACTGAGTCCCGGTGAGGACGATCATCCTAAAGCCCAGCGCGCTCAGCACGGTCATGCGCTCCGCATCCGACGCGCTGCGCTGTTTATCAAGATGGTCCGAGCCGTTGTATTCAATCCCCGTACCGCTCGCAGGCGCATATACGTCGATCTCGAAATACCCAGCCTTAGCGAGATACTTGAACTCGTTGGGAACATCGACCCGACGGTTGAGCTCGATCTTGGCGTATCCCAGCCCGCCCTGGGAACGTTTTGCTACGACCATGATTGCGGTGGCCGTCTCCATGGGCGACCGCGCGCCATCGTGCACGCGCCTGAGCACACCGGCCGCGCGTATAGCCCCCTGACGAGATCGGTTCTCATTGCAATAGGCAATCAAGTCGGCAACGGTATACCTCTGCCCCATCTCGACATAATCGTCCGTCGACAGATGATTCAAATGGTATCGGGCGCAGATTTCGTAGCCATATTCCAGCTGCTCGGGCTCGCTCATCCACGAACCCGCTTGAACAAAGCACATGGCCTCATCAACCACTAGAAGGCCCTCTGCCACCTCGATAAGATGGCCTGGAGGTACCGGCGCCCCAAACACGTGGCACCTAAATCCAGCCGGCGTCGAGCGCTCAAAATCGAAGTTGACGAGCGTGTCGATATGATCGAGCTCTTCTCGTGGAATACCAAGCGAAACCAGATAGTCGGTAACGATCCCAACTGCCGTTGAAGCCCTCAGCCCCTTGGCATCGAGCCCCAATTTGGGCAGGTCCGCAGTCGGCTCCGCCTCGTTAGCAAGCGAGTCCTCATCGTATAGGCTGCTTGCTCGCGAGAGCGGCTCGGACGGGCGCGCCACGTTGTGGTACAGCCAGGCAGTCTTATGGGACAGGACGATCGGCAGGTCCATGAGCCCTCCAATGGAGTCGGATAACCAACCTTATTCCCCTGCCCACGGGTCCGCACACCTTCGCGCGCAAGAAAGCGATTCCGCCCGGTCGAGTGGTAGAAAAACCATCACAACATTCGATGCTTTTCCCGATTTTGGCAAAAAACGTCGAATGTTGTGATGGTTTGAGGCGAGGTGAGAGGCACGGAGGGCCAAAGCATCGTGTTCGAACGGGTTAATCCAACTCTTTTAAGCTATGCGCCAGCTGCCAGTACTCGCCGTGCTGGGCGAGCAGCTCTTCGTGCGTGCCGCGCTCGATAATGCGGCCGTGTTCGAGGACCATAATCGCGTCGGCATCGCGGACGGTGGACAGGCGGTGCGCGATCATAAACGTGGTGCGTCCGCGCATGATGCGGTCCATGCCGCGCTCGATGAGCTTTTCGGTGCGCGTGTCGATGGAACTCGTGGCCTCGTCCAAGATGAGCACCGGCGGATCGGCCACGGCCACGCGCGCGATGGCGAGCAGCTGGCGCTGGCCCTGCGACAGGTTGGCGCCGTCGGCCGTGACCGGCGTGTCGTACCCTCTAGGCAGGCGGCGGATAAACGAGTCGGCGCAGGCGGCCTCGGCAGCGGCGCGCATCTCCTCGTCGGTCGCGTCGAGCTTGCCAAAGCGGATGTTCTGCGCAATGGTGCCGCTAAACAGGTGCGTGTCCTGCAGCACAATGCCGAGCGACCCGCGCAGGCTGGCCTTGGCAATGTGCTTGACGTCGATGCCGTCGTACGTGATCTCGCCGTCATCGACCTCGTAGAAGCGGTTGATGAGGTTGGTGATGGTCGTCTTTCCGGCGCCCGTCGAGCCCACAAACGCGATCTTTTGCCCCGGCTTGGCAAACAGGTTGAGATCCGTGAGCACGCGCGCGCCCGGCACGTAGGAAAAGTCCACGGCATGGAAGCGCACGTCGCCGGCAAGCGGGATAAGACCGGTGACAAGCTCGGTACCGTCGGCAGCCACTGCGTGACCCGACTCATCAACGGCAGCCACGTCATGCAGGTGCCCGTACGCGCCCACGCCCTGGCCCTCGGGAATCTTCCATGCCCACGCGGCGTCGCCCGTCTGCACCAGCTCCACGCAGCCCTCGTCCACCTCGGGCTTAAGATCCATGGCGGCAAACAGGCGCTCGGCACCGGCCAGCGCGTTGAGCAAAAAGTTGCCCAGCTGCGTAAACTGGTTGATGGGCATGGCGGCCTGACGCACAAAGACCAGGTAGCTTGCAAGCGCGCCCACGTCGGCGAGCCCCTTGATGCAGAGCATGCCGCCCGCCACGGCGACAATCGCATAATTGACGTAACCAATCACGACGGTCATGGGCACCATGGAGTTGGCATAGCTCACGGCGGCGGTGCCGGTGCGGCGAAGCTCGTCGTTGCGGCAGGTGAAGCCGGCGACATTCGCTGCCTCGTGATTAAAGACCTTGATGACCTTTTGGCCCGAGACCATCTCTTCGATATATCCGTCCAGGTCGCCAAGCGATGCCTGCTGGGCGGCAAAGAAGCGCTTAGAGCGCGCGCCCGAGTAGCGCGCGTACAGCACAATGGCCACATCGCACACGAGCGTGATAATCGTGAGCTGCCAGTTAAGGATGATGAGCATGGCCGTGGTGCCCACAACCTGAATGGCGGCCTGAATCACGTTGGCAAAGCTGTTGTTGAGCGCCTCGGAGACGGTGTCGACGTCGTTGGTGAAAAAGCTCATGATGTCGCCCGAGCGCGTGCTGTCAAAATAACTGAGCGGCAGCGTCTGGATGTGCGCGAACAGGTCGCGGCGAATATCGGACACCACGCGTTGGGCCGCGCGCACCATAATCTGCGAGTAGCCCAGGGCCGAGAGCACGCCCGCGGCGTAGATGATCGCCGTCAGGATAACCTGCTTGGCGAGCAGTTCCTCCCCGCCCGTGGCCAAACCGTTAACGATGGGGCGCACCATGTAGGTGCCGACGAGGCTCGCGATGGCGGCGACGGAGGCGAGCACGCCCACCGCGAGCAACGAGAACTTGGCGTGTCCCATGTAGGAGAGCAGGCGGCGAAGCGTGCGCTTGAGGTCGGCCGGGCGTGCTTGAGCTGCGGTCTTAGGCATGGCGCTCACCCCCTTCCAAGGGTGATTCGCTGGGGACGGAGGAAAACGGATCATTCGCGCAGCCATCGTCGCTGCCGTCACCGGCGTCCGCGTTCCCCGCGAACTCCATCTGCGAGGCGTAAATCTCCTGGTAGATGTTGTCGCCCGCCAGCAGTTCCTCGTGCGTGCCCACGCCGTGGACACGACCGTCGTCCAACACCACAATGTGATCGGCATCCATGACGCTCGCGATGCGCTGGGCGATGATGAGCACGGTCGTATTGGGAATCCGGGCGATGTGCTCGCGAATCTTAGCGTCGGTCGCCATATCGACCGCGCTGGTCGAATCGTCAAAGATGAGCACACGCGGATGCTTGAGCAATGTACGCGCGATGCACAGGCGTTGCTTCTGGCCACCCGAAACACCGGCGCCGCCCTGGCCCAACTCGCCGTCCAGCCCGCCGATGCGATCGAGGAACTCGTCCACGCACGCCGCGCGGCAAGCCGCGAGGAGCTCATCGTCCGACGCCTGCGGATTGCCCCACTGCAGGTTCTCACGCACGGTGCCCGTGAACAGCACATTCTTCTGCAGCACAATGCCCACGGCGTCGCGTAGGGTCGCGAGGTCGTAGTCGCGCACGTCGTGTCCGCCCACGAGTACGGCGCCTTCGGTGGCGTCGTACAGGCGCGCAATCAGCTGCACAAGCGAACTCTTGCCCGAGCCCGTACCGCCGAGCACGCCCACCGTGGAGCCCGCCTCAATGCAAAGGTCGATATGCTCGAGCACGTCCTCGGCAGCATCCGCGCGGTATTTAAACGACACGTCGCGAAACTCGATACTGCCGTCCGCTGGTGCCGCAATCGCGAGATCTCCCGCAGGGTTGGCGATAAAGGGCTCCTCATCGAGCACCTCTGCGATACGGCTCACACTCGTGAGAGCGCGCGTGAGCAGCAAAAACACGTTGGAAATCATCATGAGCGAGTTCATAATCAGCAGCACGTAGCTCATAAAGCCCGTGAGCGAGCCCACGCCCAAGCGACCTTCGATGATCATGCGGCCGCCAATCCACAGGATCGAGAGCGCAGCCACGTACATCGAGAGTTGGAACACCGGCAGGTTGAGCACGGCGGTGCCGAAGGTCTTAGTCGCTGTGCCGGCAAGCTCGGTATTGACGGTGTCGAACTTGTCGCACTCGTGCTCGGCTCGCACGTAAGCCTTCACGGCGCGCACGGCGGTAAGGTCCTCTTGCACCACGCCGTTGAGGTGGTCCATCGAGGTCTGGAGTTGGCGGTAGAGCGGGCTCACGCGCACGGTAATGATACCGAGCACGATGGCGAGCATCGGCAGAATGACGGCAAAGACCGCCGCGAGCTCGTGCGAGAGCGCAAAAGCGTAGACGAGGCCCATGACCAGATTTACCGGCCCGCGCACCATGGGACGGAAGCCATTACCTACGGCGTTTTGAATCACAGTGATGTCGGTGGTCATGCGAGTGACCAGCGAGCTGGCGTCGTAGTTGTCCAGATTGCCAAAAGCGAGCGTCTGGATCTTGCGATACTCGGCCTCGCGCAGGTTAGCGCCGAGGCCCGAGGCGACGCGAGCAGACGTGCGTGCATAGCCCAAGCCAAGTACCAGCGAACATGCGGCGCATACCAACATATACGTGCCCTGCAACAGCATGTAGTTGATGTCGCCCGCGGGCACGCCCACATCGATGATATTTGCCATGATGACCGGGATAAACAGCTCGAGCGCCGTCTCGGCCGTCACAAAGAACACGCCGAGCATGGCATCGCGGCGGTATGCCCCCAGATAGGAAAACAAAATCTTGAGATTGCGCACGCAGGTTCATCCCCCATCAAACGTTGTTCGCAAACCCACGTATTATGGCGCGCCGTGCGGCAGTGTCAAGTATTCCGAAATCGATTTCTGCAAGGCTAGTGCAGGTGCCATGCTCACAGGGCGCACGTCCGTATTCAATTAGAAATAAACGCGAGCGTGACTTTTTCGCCCTGCCGCCAACACAAACCTTGACTCTACAATCGTTGTAGGGTTTTCACTACACTGATAGCTAAACGAACCAAGTCAGAAAGTGCCCCGCCCATGGAACACGACCTCACACGCGGCAATGTCCTCAAGACCATCGCGGTCTTTGCCCTGCCTTATATGCTCTCGTACTTTTTGCAGATGCTCTACGGCATGGCCGACCTGTACATGATGGGGCAGTTTAGCGGCGCCGCCGGCATCACGGCTGTGGGCAATGGCGCGCAGACGCTCTATATCATTACCGTAACGCTTGTGGGCCTGGCCATGGGAACGACGGTCATCGTCGGCCACGCCGTGGGCTCGCGCCGCTTCGACCGCGCCGAGACCGCCATCGGCAACACCATCACGCTCTTTATGGGTGTCTCGGTGGTACTGGTCGCTGTCCTACTCGCACTGTGCCCGCAAATCGTGGCACTCATTGGCACGCCGGCCGAGGCGGTCGAAGGCACCGCCGCCTACCTGCGCATTTGCTTTATCGGCATTCCCTTTATCGCCGCGTACAACATCCTCTCGGCCATCTTTCGCGGGCTGGGCGATTCGCGCTCGCCTATGTACGTGATTGGCGTGGCATGCATCATCAACATCGCGCTCGACTTTCTGTTTATCGGCCACATGGGGCTCGGCCCCGTGGGCGCGGCGCTCGGCACGGTAACCGCCCAGACGGCCAGCGTTGCCCTCGCGCTCGTGTGGCTCAAGAGCCGCCGCACGAACATCCACGTTAAGCGCAACGACCTGCGCCCCCAGCCCGAGGTGCTCGGCAGCATTCTTAAGATCGGCGTGCCTGTGGCCGTGCAGGACGGCTGCATCCAGGTGGCGTTTATGTTTATCACCGTCATCGCCAACCATCGCGGCCTGGTCGACGCCGCCGCCGTAGGCCTGGTCGAAAAGATGATCAGCTTTTTGTTTATCGTGCCGAGTTCCATGGGTGCCACCGTCAGCGCGCTCACGGCGCAAAACGCCGGCGCAGGCAAGGGTGACCGCGCGCGTCAGGTGCTCAAGGATGCCATGACCATCTCGGTGGCGTACGGCTGCCTGATCACGGTGCTGATGTGGCTGGTGGCGCCGGCGTTTATCGGCTTTTTTGCCAAGGACCCCGCGGTGGTCGCCGCCGGTACCGGCTATATGCACAGCTATATTTTCGATGCAATCTTTGCCGGCATCCACATTTGCTTTAGCGGCTTTTTCGCTGCATACGGCAAGAGCTACATCGGCTTTGCGCACAACGTGCTGGCCGTGGCGCTCATTCGCGTGCCGGGCGCGTGGCTGCTGTCAAACGCCTATTCCGACACGCTGTTCCCCATGGGCATCGCCTCACCGTGCGGGTCGATTCTGTCGGCGGTCATCTGCATGATTGCATTTACCGTGCTCAACCGTCGCGGAGCTTTTGACAAGCTGATGGCATAGCGGCTCGTTCGCGTCATACGACGACCGCGTTGCGCGGCCTCGGCGGCACCCCGCGCATTGAAAGGAGCGGTCCCATGACCGACACGCCTACTGAACATACCGAGGGCCTGCTCCGCATTGGCGAAGTGGCGCGCCTGTTTAACCTGAGCGTGGGCACGCTGCGCCATTACGAGCAGATGGGCTTGCTGGACCCGGCGCGCATCGATCCGGCGAGCGGGTACCGCTACTACGGATCGCGGCAGCTCTCCACCCTCAACACCATCAGCCACCTGCGCGTTCTCGACTTGCCGCTCGCACAAATCCGTGAGTTTGTGACCACGCGCGATGTGACCCTTATGCAGCGGCAGCTGGCTCAGCAGCAGGAGCTCATCGAACGCAAGCGCCGCGAGCTGGAGCGCGTTTCACGCAAGATTGACAACCGGCTTGCCCTGCTTCACGACGCCTTGAACACCGAGCTCGATACCATTTGCGCAATCGATGCGCCCGAGCTTCGCTGCGCCGTGCTGCGCGAACGCGTCAACCCTACCGACGCCTATGCGCTGGAGTGGCAGATTCGCCAACTGCAGAGGGGTCAGCACGAAACCTTTGTCTTTCTGGGCAACTTAGGCGTCGGGATCGGCGCTGAGCGCCTCGCCGCCGGCGACTTTGATGGCTACGACGAGGTCTTTCTGCTGCTCGATGACACTGATGATTACTTGGGCGACGTCGAGACACGACCTGCCGCGCGCTGCCTGACCATTAGCTTCCGCGGCACGCACGGACAGGCAGCCCCACGCTACGAGCGGCTGCTCGGCTATATGCACGAGCACGGCCTAGCGCCCGCCGGCCCCTCGCGTGAGATTGCCCTGATCGACGACATCATCAGCGACGATCCGGGAGCGTATGTGACGAGGATCGCGATACCGGTCCGCTAATCACTACCATTTATCGAGCAATTCCATCCATTTACCTTAATCCGAATTAGATTGTATTTTGTAGCAAATAAAATGACAGCATATTGCCCCCCATAGGCAGGAGACATTATGCCCAGAGTTCAATCACGTCGCTCGTTTCTTCTCGGCCTAGCCTCGATCATCGGCTTATCCGCGTCACGCCCAACAAGAGTATTCGCTGCCGACTCAAACTCATCCGTCGCTTTTACATCAGACCTAGCACAAGACTACGCGCTTTCCCTGTTGCCCATCGTCGACGGATCCGCGAACTTAGAGATCGAGCAAATCGTTCCCGTATGCCAACAAATCGGCCTTATCTGTGGCTATGAAATCAGTGTCACAAGGGAAGGAAGCCCTTACGGTTATTTAATACTTGACGCATCATATCCTGGGCTTCTGAAGGAGATAACCCTCGGCGATACCATTCTTCCGATTTCAGCTTCTCTATCAAACGCCATTTCAACTTATTCCGGCCAACAGGCCACAAACCCAACCGTACTAATTTCGTACAACGATATTGAATATGGAACTTTGGTGCCAGGAACTAGAGACTGTGTAACCAACTATAACAATATACGGTCTGTCCCGATTGTCACCGAAAAGGGTATAGCACCTCAAAGCAATAACCCAACTTCATGGGATGCAGTCATTATCAATGAAGATGACTTGATGTTGCATTTCCAAATAGACGATTTAAACGGAATACCGTTCCGAGGAGTCTCGGAATCATTAGTTGAAGCCCGCACTAATAAGTATGCATGCGTCGTTTCTGCCTTGTACGCTGTATCAATGCATTACGGTCTCACCAGTTCAAACGCTAATCAATTTAATCCCGATTATTATAAAGAAATATGGAACGTCACTGGCACAACAACGTATAAGACCAATGATCAGGGCGTCGAGTACGGAAGAACGATCATCCCAGATGGAATTGTTCCGTTTAAAAGTCTTGCCGCTCAAAAGGGTAGAGCACTTAATACTCAATTTTTCGGTTATCAGCCTCAATTCGCTCAGTACAGAGCAACTATCGATCAAGGGAATATCGGCTTGTATCATATGTGGATCAACAGCCGAAACAGTAAAGGATCCGTCGAGCTATCAGGTCATACAGTCACGGTAACTGGCTATTTTACTGGGCATAATGGAAGCTCTGGCATCGAACTGCAGTGGCTCGAAGTATTCGACGGATGGAACACTTATCCCCGAGCGATTAACTATGCAACGCCCAATATGGTCAAATTGAACGGAACAGTCTTTTGGTAGACCGGATGGCACCATCAAAATGCTATGGCACCACGGCCTTTGCCCTGGTTACGATATTGGTGATTTTCGCTATGTTTGCATCCGTTTCTTCATGCACAGATAGAGCCCGCTATAGCGGAGGAGATGATTACCTTGTCTTTGGAGCCGGCAGCGTTCATTCTATTGAGGGAACGGAACTCGTAATCCAAACAGACAACAGTCCCCGCTACACCGACGCTGGAAAGCAAACCCGGATTACATTCCCCTCATCTGGCCGAATCAAAGACAAGCTTTCCCAAATCAAAGTTGGGACAAGAGTTTCCTACTCACGCTTTGACTCGGTAGACACATCTGGATCATACGAGGGAAACGATATCGAAATTGAACAAGCAAACACTATAAGGAGATGTTGAGGAACTGAGCCTCTGCGCAGTTCCTCAACAAATCATTATGCCTCCGGGACCCTACCCGTCGCCAAAATCTGTTCAAGTGCCGCCTCGTCCAGCACGGGCACACCCAGCTGCTCGGCCTTGGCGAGCTTGGAGCCTGCTTTGGGGCCGGCGACCAGATAACTCGTCTTCTTTGACACACTGCCCGAAACCTTAGCGCCGAGCACCTTGAGCGCCGCACCCGCCTCGTCGCGCGTGCGGTTGACGAGCGTGCCGGTGAGCACGAAGGTCAGACCCGCAAGCGGTTGTGCGTCGGCAAGCTCGCCCGCCACGCCAGCGTCGGCTGCGGCCTGTGCATGCGCGGCGCCCAAGTCGACCTCGAGCGACAGGCCCGCCTGACGCAAGCGCTCCAGCACGGCGAGGTTCTCGGGCACGGCCAGGAACTGCTTGACGCTCGCCGCAATCTTGGGACCGATGCCCTCGCACTCGGCGATATCCTCTTCGCTCGCCAAGATGAGCTTGTCAATCGACAGGAATCGCTCGGCGATGACCTCGCCCACGCTTTTGCCCACGTGGCGGATGCCTAGGGCAAACAGCACGCGACCGAGTGGCTGGCTCTTGGACTTATTGAGCTCGGCGATGATTTTCTCGGCCGTCTTGAGGCCCACCGGAATGGGGTCGCCCTTCTTGACGCCCTTTTTGCTGTTGGAGCTGACATAGGTGCGGCCCGTGTCCAGGCCTGCGATGTCGTCGACCGTGAGCTGGTAGAAGTCCGCAACATCGTGGATCAGGCCGGCGGCGATCATCTTGTCGACGATCTCGTCGCCTAGACCGTCGACGTCCATGCAGCCGCGGCTCACCCAGTGGAGCAGGCGTTCCTTGAGCTGCGCGGGGCAATCGATGGACACGCAGCGGTAGGCAACCTCGCCGTCCTCGTGGACCACGGGGCCACCGCACACGGGGCAGACCTCGGGCATGTGCCAGTCAACCGAATCGGCCGGGCGCTTGTCGAGCACCGGCCCCACGACCTCGGGGATTACGTCGCCTGCCTTGTGCACGATGATAGTATCGCCCTCGCGCACGTTTTTGCGGCGGATCTCGTCGATGTTGTGCAGCGTGGCGCGCGCGATGGTGGAGCCGGCAACCGTCACCGGGTCGAACTCGGCGACCGGCGTGAGCACACCGGTGCGGCCCACCTGGATGCGAATTTCGCGCAGGACGGTCTGCTTTTCCTCGGGCGGGAACTTAAAGGCAATGGCCCAGCGCGGCGCGCGGGCGGTAAAGCCCAGGTCGAGCTGCTGTTGGAAGCTGTCCACCTTTACGACCACGCCGTCGATGTCGTAGTCCAAATCGCCGCGGTGCTCGAGCGCCTGGGCACAGAACTCGTGGACCTCGGCCGGCGTGGCGCAACGGGCAACGTTGGGGTTGACGCTAAAGCCGGCGCTACGCAGCCAATCGAGGAACTCGCGCTGACTGTGGACGTGCAGCGGGTCGGTATCGGCGATGGCGTAGATAAAGGTGGCCAGGTCGCGGCGCGCCGTGACCTTGGGATCCTTCTGACGCAACGATCCGGCGGCGGCGTTGCGCGGGTTGGCGAAGGGGTCGCGGCCCTCGGCATCGGCCTCGTCGTTGAGGCGCACAAAGCTGCCCTTAGGCATGTAGACCTCACCGCGCACCTCGATGGTACGCTCGCGGTCGGCGCCCATGTGGGCAAGCGCCGCCTCGGACAGATGCATGGGCACATCCTTGATGGTGCGCACGTTGAGCGACACGTCCTCACCCGTGGTGCCGTCGCCGCGCGTGGCGGCGCGCACAAAGGTGCCGTTTTGGTAGGTAAGCGCCACGCCCAGGCCGTCGATCTTAAGCTCGCAGGTATAGGTGACGCTACCGGCACCGAGCGCATCCTCGGTGCGCTGGAGCCACGCGTCGAGTTCGTCCAGATCCATGGCATCGTCCATGGAATACATGCGTGCCATGTGCGTGACCGGCGTAAACTGCTCGCTCACGTATCCGCCCACACGCTGGGTATAGCTGTCGGGCGTCACCAGGTCGGGATAGGTCGCCTCGATTTCCTGCAGCTCAACGAGCATTTTGTCAAAGGCGGCGTCCGTGATTTCGGGCGCATCGAGCATGTAGTAGCGATAGGCGTGGTAATCGAGCTTGTGGCGCAGCTCGGCCGCACGCGCTGCCGCCTGGGCACGGGCGTCGGTCGGTGCGGCGGTATCCGTGCTCGCGGGCGTTTCGGTATCGATATCCACACCGTCACCAAACAGGCTCGATTGCTCCATAGCGGCACTCCTTCGCTCGATTTCAAACGGATACTAGAGTACCACCGGTCGCAATGGAGCCAAATCGCCCTTTCCAACCGCACCGAATCGGCAGCCGCCAGACTGGGGTGGACAGTTAGTTCAGATACGTATAAATCCTAGAGCTGGATCAGGCGCAGACACCCCTGTTTCAACTAATTTGGGCTCCTCGAGACCATGTAAACGCCCCACTCTCCCTCCCAAACACCCATTCAAGCCCCATCCCAATCAATAATTGCTCAAAACGCATCCCAAGCTGCCCCAGATTTATACGTATCTGAACTAACTGTCCAGACCATTCCGAACCAGGCCTCTTGTCAGCCCCAAGTGATCCGTTTTCCTCCGTCCCCAAGGGATCAGTACGAAAAGAGGGGCTGCCCCGCGTTGGCGGGACAGCCCCTCTGGCTTCGGTATGCGCGAAACGGCTCGTTAGTAGCCCTGGCCGTGGCCTTGCCCCTGGCCCTGCTGGCCGAGCAGCTCCTCCAGGTACTGGCGCAGCTGCTCATCGGTAATACCGCCGTTGCCGGTGTCGGTCGCGTTGTCGTCCTGCTGCTGGTTCTGCAGCTCCTCGTCGGAGCCCAGCTCGACAGTGACCTTCTTCTCCTCCTTGCCGCGCATGAGCGTAATCTCGACCTTCTCGCCCACCGCGTGGCTGCGCAGCGCGATGATCAGGCCATCGGCGCTCGTAATCTCGTCATCGCCCAGCTTGGTAATGACATCGCCCTCCTGGATACCGGCCTTAGCGGCGGGGCCGTCCTCGACGACGCTTGCCACGTACGCGCCGCTATCGGTGCTCAGCTTGTTGGTGCGAGCGTTGAGCGCGTTGACGCTCGAAAGCGTGGCGCCCAGGTACGGGTGAACCGGCGTCTTACCGTCGATAATCTGGTCGGCGATGTT
The DNA here is from genome assembly GCA_900550415.1 of uncultured Collinsella sp. GTDB lineage: Bacteria > Actinomycetota > Coriobacteriia > Coriobacteriales > Coriobacteriaceae > Collinsella. Next base: position 14,717 of record URSO01000018.1, on the reverse strand, counting down.
CTTGGCGTAGTTAACCGGAATGGCAAAGCCCACGCCCGAGCTGGAGCCCGAATAGCTCTCGATGAGCGAGTTGATACCCACGAGCTCGCCGTTGTCGTTAACGAGCGCGCCGCCGGAGTTGCCCGGGTTGATGGCGGCATCGGTCTGGATCATGTTGGCATAGATGGTGTTACCGTTGGTAGAGCTCATGGCCGTGGAGCGATACAGTGCCGACACGATGCCCGTGGATACAGATTGCTCGTTGCCGAACGGCGAGCCGATCGCCATGACCCACTCGCCCACGTTGAGCTTGGAGGAGTCCCCGATCTCGATCGGGGTGAGCTTGGAGGCGTCTGCGTCCTTGAGCTTGATGACGGCCAGGTCGCTCGAAGCGTCGTTGCCCACGAACTCGGCCTCGTAGGTGGTGCCGTCATCCATGGTCACCACGTACTGGTCATAGCCATCGACCACGTGGTTGTTGGTGAGGATGTGGCCCTCGGTATCGAGCACCACGCCCGAGCCGACGCTGCCCGAGCTGTCCGACTCGTCGGCAGACTGCGAAAGCGAGCCATTCTGGCTGCCGCTCGAAGTGGCGGTAATGGAAACCACGGAGGGCAACGCCTTGGCAGAAACGGCCTCGGCCAGCGTGGTGTCCTCGGAGTCAATGGTGATCTTTTGCGTCGATGAACCCGAAGCGCCCGCCGTCACGGCATTCTTGCCGCCACCGATATCGAGCGTGCCGCTCATAATGAGCGCAATGACCAGCAAGGCTCCGCAGGCACAGCCGGCGAGTGCCGTAATAAAGATCGGCAGCTTTTTGGTCTTGGTCTTGACCACGGTGTGCTTGTTTACAACCTGCTGGCTGCCCAGCGGCTTGCCGGTCTGCGTGTCGTATGCCTGCACGTAGGGAATGTTTCCGTCGGCAGGCGTCGACTCCACCTGCACGCGCGGCTGCTGCTGAGTCTCGCCGGCGTCGCCCGCGTCCTGGGGACGCTGGGAATCGTTCTCGCTCATGGCTGCGATCCTTTCGTCAAATAACCAAAGGCCCGCCAAACATGTGGCGGGCCATCATTGTTCACGTTGAGTTGTACCCCAAGCTGGGCAGTCCCGAGCACTAGATGCCAAGATTTCAGCTTTGCTTAAGTAATGACATGCTTATAGGCCAATTCGTTTTATGCCGTCATGTCTATTCGATATAACAGTCGATAGCAAAACCCACGGCTTCGCTCTCTGGCGTGAAAATAGTCTCTCTGCTTCTTGTTCGCGTTTTTTCATTGCCATTTTCATCTCTGACCACCGCGCCAACCACGAGCGCCAATCGCTTCCGAGCGTCCGGCAGCTCCAAGGCTTCCGCCATCCCAGCTCGCATCAAAATGGGAGCTCCTGCCATCAGGCCTAAGAACTGTTTTCCATCAATCATTCTTCATTCCCCTGGTCTGCTTGATTTGGCTTTCTCGGCTGAATGGGGATATAGAACAGTCCCGTCAAGTTCCTTATCTTCCACAAAAACTAGAATCCATTTTTCACCTGCCTTCAACCCTGCAACATATCCGGAACTTGACTTGCGGCGCATATCGATCTTTTTATGGCAACCACTTGGCATCAACGCCTCAAATTGCCCGTTATGAACATCCGATAGAGTGCGAACTTCGATCGCAACAACCGTGTCGTTTTCTCCCCCATTAGTCGCCCCTAGCAGGGACAAACTCACTGCAGCGACCAAAGCAAGGAAAAGAACCAATAGGGGTATTGCCCTTCGAATGAACTTGTCGCCGTTCACGAGCACAATCACCCCTTGCAATATGTTCCGTCGTGAGCCGTGTAAATTGATACGTCATATGGAAGAAACTGCAGCCGGTTTGTCTATCCATTCCAAACCACAAGCAGGTACTTCTTGGCATTTGAGTATGTGTTATACATTGCCACATAGCCCACAACTGCCATTGCGTGCCCGCTGCCATTTGACCGGAGCCCCCCGGAGAAAACATTGCCGAAACGCGCATGCGTAGGTTTTCGCCTCTTTGATAACTTTCGCCTGCGTTGGCGTTATCATTCCCGAAATCGTTTTGCTCGCATCAACAACGTAATCCCATTTATACAAATCCATGGCAAGTAACTAAATGTTATTCGCCAGATAGTGCTATACGCTTGATATTGTTTTTACTGACGCACTTTCAGTCGGTAAAAGGTATGATTCTTGCCACAAGCGAGAAAAGGGCACCGAAAAACTCCGGTGCCCTGTATCGTCTTCTGGTTATCCCTAGTCCTTAAACAGATAGCCCACACCGCGGACGGTGGTGATGTGTGCCGCGATCTGCGGGCCCACCTTGGAGCGGATGCGTCGAATGTGCACGTCGACGGTGCGCGTGCCGCCGCAGTACTCAAAGCCCCACACGCGGTGCAGCAACACCTCGCGGCTGTAGGCGCGGTTGGGGTGCGTCGCCAAAAAGCTCAGCAGCGAGTACTCCATCAGCGTCAGGTCGATGGGCTCGTTATCGAGCGTCACCTGGTAGGTAGCCAGATTAATCTCGAGGTTATCGATGTTGAGTACATCGTCGGCGGTGACGGTCTCCTCCTCGCCCATCAGGCGCTGCGCGCGAGCCTTGAGCTCGTTGGGCGTCGCCGTGGGGCATACAAAGTCGGCATGCGCGTGATTGGGCAGGCGCAAGGTACCGAGCGCCTCGTCGTCGACGATCACCAGCATGGGAACGCCGCCGCGGTCGTCGAGCCATTTGGCAATCTGATCGATGCGGTCGCTGCGGATGCCATCGGAATCGAGGATCAGCAGGTCAAAGTCGTGCGCCGCAGTCGGCGAATCAGGGGTTGCCAGGCTCACCTCGACACCCAGGGTGGTCGTCAAGCTGCGGGCAAACTCGTGGAAGCGCGTCGTGCGCGCCATGAACAGGGCACTCTTTTCGGACATATCGGCCTCCAAAGAAATGAGCTCAATCGTACTGGAACAAGCCAGCGCGATTAGGAGTTCGCCAGGTAGTGCTTGATCTCCCACTCGGTGATTGTAGACTCAAACTTATGCCACTCGTCGCGCTTCTTTTTGAGGAAGAAGCTGTGGATGTGCTCGCCGAGGGCATCCTTCATAAACTGCGAGTCCTCAAACACGTCGAGCGCCTCTTTGAGCGAGCGCGGCAGCGGCGTGTAGCCGGCCTCGACCATCTGACGGTCGGTAAGCTTGAGCGTCTCGGCCGTTGCCTCGGGCGGGAGCTCCAGCTTGCGCTCGATACCGTCCAGACCAGCCGCCAGCGTGACAGCGTTGACCAGATACGGGTTGGCCATGGGGTCGGGACTACGAAGCTCGATGCGCGTGGACAGCTGCTTGCCGGGCTTGTAGACCGGAATGCGGACCATACTCGCGCGGTTGCGCAGGCCCCACGTGGCATACTGCGGCACGGAGTCGCCACCCGTGGTGATGCGCTTGTACGAGTTGACCGTGGGGTTGGTGATGGCGCTGATCTCGCGCGCGTGCGCCAGAATGCCGGCCATGTAGTGTTTGGCGATATCGGAGAGGTGGTACTTCTCGTCGTCCTCGCCCCAAAAGACGTTGTTGCCGTCGTGGTCGAACAGCGACTGGCACAGGAACATAGCACTGCCATCCTCACCCGCCAACGGCTTGGGCATAAAGGAGGCGTGGCAGCCACTCTCATAAGCCTGCTGCTTAATGATGAGCTTTGCCGTGGTGATGGCGTCGGACATGCTCAGGGCCTCGGCGTGGCGCAGGCTCATGCCGTGCTGTGAGCGGCCGGCGGCGTGGAAGGTGTACTCCACGGGCACGGACATCTTCTCGAGCGTGAGGACTGTGTTGCGACGCAGGTCGCGGGCGGCATCGCTCACCGAAAGATCGAAGTAGCCCACGTTGTCGAGCGGCTCGGGCGTGTGCTCGTCGGGGAAGTAGTAATACTCCAGCTCGGCGCCCACGTTGAGCAGGTAGCCGGCTTTCTCGGCCTTATGAAACATGCGGCGCAGGGCATCGCGCGGGTCGCCGGCAAAGGGCCTGCAATCGGGAGTGCACACATCGCAGAACACGCGGGCGACGCCGTTATGGCTCGGACGCCACGGCAGGATCTGGAAGGTCGAAGCATCGGGAAACGCCAGCATATCGGCTTCCTCGGGCGTGGCAAAACCCTCGATGGCGGAGCCGTCAAAGCCAATACCCTCCTCAAAAGCGACCTCGAGGTCCTCGGGGCTAATGGCAAAGTTCTTGAGGCGGCCAAGAATGTCGACAAACCACAGACGCACAAAGCGGATGTCACGCTGCTCTACGGAGCGGAGTACGTAATCGATGTTCTGCTGGTTCATGTCGCTCCCCTTTCTTTCGGGCGGGTTTCGACTGGTCTATATCGCAGATACTATCGCAGAAAAATGTTTCCGCAGGGTTAAAGCGTATCAAGCGCTCAAAAAACGTGCTTGAGCAGGCCATTGCGAACGAGCGGCTAGCGCGAGGTCGAAGCGCAGTGTTCGATGCGGCCGGGTATCTCGATGCGCTTGGGGGCGAGCTTTGCGGCATCGCCCACCGTAGTGGTAACGATGTCGATGCGCTCGGAGAGACGCTCGACTACGCGCTCGGCAATGGTGAGGGTGTCCTGCGCGGCCGTGGTCACACCGCCAAAGAGCACGTGGTTCCAGGGGTAATCGTCAAACGTCGCAATCTTAAGGCCCGCCGGCAACGAGGGGCCGAGCTGGGCCAGCGCCTCGGTCAGACGCAGGAAGACCAGGCCGTTGACGGCAATGAGGCCGAGCTTTTTACCCGCATAGCCGCTGATGGTCTCGTCCAGGCGACTGACACCCGTGGCGCCACCGTCCGCCAAGGTGACGACCTCGCCCGCAAGACCGCGGCGCGAAAGCTCGTCGGCAAAGCCCTCGGCGCGCTCGCGACGCACGGGGCTGTCGTCGCTCGCCTCGGTGAGCAGGCACAGGCGCTCGCTGCCCGCAGCGGCCAAGGCGTCTACCAGGCCGGCGACCAGCTCACGGTTGTTGGAGGTCACCAGATCGACACCGCCGGCGGCAACATCGCGGTCGAGCAGCACAACAGGCAGGCGTCCCGCAGCTGCGACGATTGCCTCGTCGTTGCCGCCGCAGGTGTTGACGACCAGGCCGTCCACGCCGGCATCGATAAGTCTAGTGAGCGACTCTGCTTCCTTGGCGGGGTCATTGCCGCTAATGGCCGTCATAAGCGAGCAGCCGCGCGCGGCGGCGCTAGCGGAAAGCCCTTCGAGCATGGCGCTGGAGAACGGGTTGGTGATGTCGGCCAGAATCACGCCGATGAGGTTGGTGCGTGAGCTGCGTAGATTGCGTGCAGCAGCACGTGGGCGATAGCCAGTGCGCTCGATAACCGCCGCGATGCGAGCGCGGGTTTCCTCGGTCATCTGCCCGGGGCGGTTGTTGAGATAGCGCGAGACCGTGGCCGGGCTCACGCCCGCCTCGGCGGCAATGTCCTTGATTCTCATCTGCGCCATAGCGCACCCCGTTTCCCAATTGTCGGCAGTCTGAGCCATTTTAGGCATTTTTTTAAAAATCTCGCTTGCAAAACGTTGTAGGTGAGCAGGATCGTTTTTGCGTCTCGAGCAGATGCGGTGATGGGCTAGATAGACGAGTCTTTGGACAGCTCGAAATAGTCGGGATGCAAGGCGATAACCGGGCCCTGCTCCTCGGGCATCAGGTGCAAGTGCGTCTCTGCCAGGTAGCTCGCCGTGTCGGTATCGCCCCTCTTAATGGCCTCGAGAATCCGACGATGTTGTCGACGAATCGGCTCCCAATCCAGATCCTGCGACACCATACGCAACCAGTTGTATCGCTCAAAATGCGTGTTGACGCTCTTCATCCAATCCCACAGCATGTGACGACCGGCAATCTCAAAACACGTCTCATGAAACAGGTTATCCAAGTCGAAAAAGCGACGCGTCTCGCTATGGTCGAGCGACTCGGACTCGGCAAGAATCTGCTCGAGTCGATGCTTTTGCTCGGACGTGGCAGCCGGACAACATTTAATGAGTACGCTTCTTTCGAGTTTCTCGCGCAAGAAACAGGCATTCTCGGCGTGTTCCATGCTGATCTTAGAGACGTAGGTGCCGCTCTTGGGACGCGTTTCCACCAGCTCTTGCTCGCGCAGGCGCACAAAGGACTCGCGAATTGGCGTGCGCCCGATCCCCGTCTCCTTTTCCAGACCAATCGCCGAAAGGCGCGTGCCGGGCTTGAGCTCGGCATAGATAATCTTGGAGCGCAGTGCGTTGTATGCCTGATCTTGCAGGCTCTGATAATGCTGGTGTTGTTCCATAAAGCCCTCGGATGAAGCCCACGGTTTGTCGAATTCCACCACGTAATACTATCGCATCGACACGCCCCAGCTCCCAATCAGTCTTTTTGGGACGGGGCTCTTTTAGCTACCCTGGCCCGCAGATCGGCCCCCTTGCCACAAAAGTGGCCCATCTACTACGTTAACACGGATAGCCTCGGCCATACCGAAAACCGTGAAAACAAAACCGCAGGTAGACAGCTTGTCGATTTTCGAAAAAGCCGACTATGGTTGACCCCTGCGGCTTAAACGTAGTAGATAGGCCCTTTTCGTGACGCAGTACTACCGCACCCCAAATTGGCACCCCGAGCCTGTTATAAGTTGCTGTGAAATACGGACGGTGATAATCAAGGGTTGATAGTCAAGGCGCGCTATACGGCTTGCTATATTTCACTATACTTTGCTGTACGTCGCTATACTTTGCTATAACTTGACAATAATCGGCCCGTTACCATCCGGGATATAACGGACCCCAAGCCAACGCTGGCTTGGGGTCCGTCTTGTACCATGGCTCTTTTGGACTATGAGCGCTCGTATTTCGTGGCCCGCCCGGTTCCCTGCCTTACGATTGCATTCCGTTCAAGCAGAGATTCGAGTGCCGCCAACGTCCGCATGCGGCTCAGCCCCGTCTGTTTTTCAATCTCGCTTCGCGACATAATTCGCCCGCCCGACAAGGCATTGAGAACCTGGATCTCTTCCTCGGACCCTTCAAAGGCATCGGTAGCGGGCAATGTGACGGCCACCATGCCGCCGCGAACATCAAAAATTGGTTGATTGATCGAATCGCGATAGGCACGTCTAATGCGCGCGATTCCCGTGCCAAATTTCTCGATGTAATCCAGCTTTAAAAAGACCTCGGCGACAATTGGGTTTCTGAGCACGGATATCTGCCCATACAGGTATTGTTCCGTCGTCAAACCGGCGGGCAGTGATCCGGGCGAAGTCACAACAACACGATCGTCGTACAAGGCAATTTGAACATTCGCTCGAACGTCCCACGTCCGATGCACCAAAGCGTTTGCAACAGCTTCGCGGAATGCCTCAAGAGAAATTCGATCGGTTTGGACGCGCTCCATCCCTTCGATACGCTCAAAACGGTAGTAGCGTGCAAACATAGCCACCGCCCTGTCCACCTGCTCAATTGCGGATACATTTGTCGTCGTCTCACGGTCCAAGATCACATCCTCGGTATCGCCAAAACGGACGCAGTCGATGCCCGGAGAATCATTCTTATCCGCCAAAATCGCCGCAGCGTTGGTATAGCCATCTTTGCCGAGCAAGCGAAGCGTGCGCATAATATCCGGCGTTAGCTCGGAAATGCCGAGATGTTCAACACACTTATGCTCGAGCGTGTGAAAACTCAAGTCCTGGCGAGCCGACGTGAGCGCGTCGAACGTTACGTTGCTGCCTTCGAGCGTCAGCCTGCCATACTCAAACCGGTCGACCTCCACCGTTGCCGAATCGTTTCGCCTGTAGGCCTTTCCCTTGCTTCGATAGGGTTTGTCCTGGCCCTCATAAACCGTAAGGATTACGGTCCCGTGTTTCTCATCGCGCTCGAGCGTGTAACGGGGAGCGGGATCCAAGCTGTCATTAATCATGTTCTCGATGCGGAGACACTCTGCGACCGGATCTGCAAGGCCGACAGCCACGCCCTCGTCATCAACGCCAAACTCAATCTTGCCCGTCCCGTAGTTTGCATAGGCGCTCACCGTTTTAAGAAACGTCGGCGTAACGCTTTCCTTGTATTCGACTGTAGGGTTCTCTCTAACAACCATATGCACAACCCTCTCGTTTCGTACCATTCATAACCGTATTATAAGACGAAAACCGTTTGCGTACTGATTTATCAAAGACGCAAACGGTTTTCGTCTTTATTTGCGTACGGAATTAAGACGCATAATTTCGCTTTCGTATGGCTCAATACCGGACACAGACTGTTTTCGTCTGTCAATACGCCTGCAATCCAAACGAAAAGAGCCCCGAGCTCGTATGAACTCGGGGCTCTTCGTGCCGCACATCTATGAGAGGAGAAATTCGATGCGTACGGGCGCTACTCCATGAAGCCGCAATGGTGCAATGGGGCCAGATTTACATGCACCAAGTTGGTGCAAAGTAACCTGCCCCCACGCAACAAGGGGTTGACTAGAGCTCGCAGGCGACCTTGTAGCCGTCGCCGATGGCGTCGCGGATGTTGCCGCACTTCTGGGCATCGCCCAGCACGTGGGCGACAACGCCGGCAGCGGCAAGGTCATCGGCCAGCTTGGTGTTGGGACGGTAACCCATGGCAAGCACCAGCGTATCGGCGTCGGCGATGGTATGGACTTCGCCGTCCTTTTCGTAACTGATGGTGTCCTCGGTAATCTCGGTCACCTTGGCCTCGGTCAGCACGTGAACGCCCTTGGAAAGCATACGCGTGATGAGCACCGCGCGGCCGGCGCCGCCCTCGTTGGCGGCGAGCGTCTTGGTCATCTCGATAACGGTGACATCGCGGTTGGCCGGCGACAGGTCGTTGACCAACGGGGCCAGGTAATCGGCCGTCTCGCAACCAACGGTGCCGCCGCCCACAATGACGATCTTCTTGCCCGGGAAAGCCTTGCCACCCAGCAGGTCGTCAGCCGTCATGACCTGCTTAAAGCCCTGCATAAAGGCCGGGGCGATGGGTTCGGCGCCATAAGCCAGGACAACCTCGTAGCCCGCGTAGTCGCGCTGGATGTCCTCGGCCGAAAGCTCGGTACCGAAGACGCACGTGACGCCGGCCTCGGCCAGGCGACGGTACTGATACTTGATCACGCGCGTGAGCTCCTGCTTTGCCGGCGGAACGGCCGCAATGCGCATCTCGCCGCCCGGCTCGTCCTGCTTATCCACGAGCACCACGTTATGGCCGCGCTTGGCGGCAATGTAGGCTGCCTCCATGCCCGCGGGACCGGCACCCACAACGAGCACGTTCTTTGCCTCGGCGGCAGGCTCGTAGCCAGCCTCGTCACGCTCCACGTCCGGGTTGACGGTGCAGGAGATGCGCTTGCCGAACATGATGCCGTTCAGGCAGCGCAGGCAACCGATGCAGGGGCGGATGTCGTCGGCGTTGCCGGCAGCAGCCTTGTTGCAGAACTCGGCATCGCACAGATTGGCGCGGCCCATCATGCAAATGTCGGCAGCGCCGTCCTCGATCAGCTCCTCGGCGATCCATGCCTCGTTAATGCGGCCGACGGTGGCGACGGGAATGTTGACGTGCTTTTTGATCTCGCGCGAGCAGGCGGCGTGCGAGGCCCGCTGCGTACCGGCGGCGGGAATGGCGGAGCCGCGCTTGATGGTAGTGCCGCCCGACACGTGGATCATGTCGACGCCGGCCTTCTCCAAGCGACGCGAGACATAGATCATGTCGTTGAGGGTCAAGCCGCCATCGGTGTACTCGTCACCCGAGATGCGGACGTCGATGATGAAGTCCTTGCCGCAGCGCTCGCGAATCTCGGCGATGACCTCGAGCAAGAAGCGCATGCGGGCGTCGAGCGAGCCACCGTACTCGTCGGTACGCTTGTTATAGAGCGGCGACAGGAAGCCGCCGAGCATGCCATGGGCGTGCGCCGCATGGACCTCGACGCCATCGACGCCGGCCTTCTGCATACGCACGGCGGCATCGCCGAACTGATGCGTGAGCTCGTGGATCTCATCAACCGTGATGGGGCGCGGTGCCTCACGAGCATAGGACGGGCCCACAAAGGACGGGGCGATGAGGCGCGGCGTGCCCGGAATGTTAAAGGCCATGTAGGCGGGGTGGAAGAGCTGCGGCATGATCTTGCAGCCGTACTCGTGGACGGCCGCGGCGAGCTTTTCCCAGCCGGGGATAAACGTGTCGTCGTAGCAGCACATGTCACCCGGCAGATAGGTATAGGTGGGCTCGACCGTCACGACCTCGGTGATGATCAGGCCCACGCCGCCCTTGGCACGGGCGCGGTAATGGTCGACCAAATCGTCGGTCACATAGCCGTGATCGGCCAGGTTGGTAGACACCGGCGGCATAAAGACGCGGTTCTTGACCTCGGTCGTTCCGACCTTGATCGGGCTAAAGAGCATCGGGTAGGAGGAGGACTCCATGCAGGCTTCCTTTCGTTTGAGCCGCTCGGCGGCAGTTGCTAACGTACATATCGTATCAGCAACTGCCGTATCCGCAGTCAAACATACCCAAACGCCGGTCGGCTAATGAATACCGCGACCCAAGTCTTCGGCGATTTTGTCCACGCCCTTAAGTGCGGCGCACGTCTTTTTGTTGGAGCAATGCCCCGTGCAAACGCCACCCTGAGCGCAGTCGGCGCAGGTGCCCTTGCGGTAGATGCGCACGCATACCGCGACAAACGCAATGCCGATAACAGCCAGTACAACAATATCGATAGGTGCCATAGCAAGCCTCCTCTAGTTAACCACCACTTACTTTACCCCATCTTTCACCTGCCAAAAAGGGACAGGTTTATTTTGGTCGGTTTTATCTGCGGAAACGCCACATCTCAGCTTTTGGTGCATGGGGGTCAGGTTACTTTGCACCAACCCTTCCCCCTTGCACCAAAAAGCCCGGGGGTCGCTGGGACACCCGGGCTCGTGGAAAGGGGCTAATCCTTATTCGGACTTAAGCGGAAACTGCGGCGGAAGCAGTGTTGGTCTCGTCCTCGTCGGTCCATGCGTGTTTGGGCATGGGACGGAAGATCTGGAAGAGCATCGCAACCAGCAGCACGATGGCCACAACCGTCCAGATACCAAACTGCCCAAGAACAAGCAGGTTATAGAACTGGTTGATGAACAGGCCGATGACCCAAGCAAAGGCACACTCGTAGCCGATGGCAATCGCGGTCCACTTACCGGAGTTCATCTGGTTACGGATGGTGCCGATAGCGGCAAAGCACGGAGCGCACAGCAGGTTGAAGGCACCAAAGGCGACGCAAGCACCCATGGTGGGGAACATGCCTGCAAACGCGGTCCACAGGCTCGGGTCGGTCTCGCCGGCGTCGGCGACAGAGAGTAGCGAGCCGGCGGTAGCGACAACGTTCTCCTTGGCAACGAGGCCCGAGACGGTCAGTGCGGTGGCCTGCCAGGTGCTAAAGCCGAGCGGGGCGAAGATCCAAGCGACCAGGTTGCCGAACATGGCAAGCACGGAGTAATCCATGAACTCCTCGGGGATGCCCTCCATGGAAGGCAGGTAGCCAAAGGCGCCGTTGTAGCTACCAAAGTTGGAGAGGAACCAAACGACGACGGTGGACGCAAAGATGACCGTGCCGGCCTTCTTGATAAAGGCGAAGCAGCGCTCCCACACGTGCAGCGCCCAAGAGCGGATCGCCGGGAAGTGGTAGGCAGGAAGCTCCATAACAAACGGCGTCGGGCGGCCGGCGAAGAGCTTGGTCTTCTTGAGCATGAGGCCCGAGGCAATGACGGCAAAGACGCCCAGGAAGTAGAAGAGCGGGCTGATCCACGCAGCGGTGGTAGAAGAGTCGCCAATGATGGAACCCATGAGCAGGGCGATGATCGGCAGCTTGGCGCCGCAGGGGATGAACGTGGTGGTCATGACCGTCATGCGGCGGTCCTTCTCGTTCTCGATGGTCTTGGTGGCCATGACGCCGGGGACGCCGCAGCCCGAGGACACGAGCATGGGGATAAAGGACTTACCGGACAGGCCAAAGCGGCGGAACACGCGGTCCATGATGAAGGCGACGCGGGCCATGTAGCCGCAGTCCTCCAAGAAGGACAGCATCACGAACAGCAGGAACATCTGCGGCACGAAGCCGAAGATGGCACCCAGGCCGCCGACGATACCGTCGCAGACCAGCGAATCGACCAGGCCACTGTCCTCGGTGCCGCCCGCCACAAGGGCGTCGTGCACCACGGTGGTGATACCCGGGACATAGGGGCCGTACTGCGCCGGGTCGATCGAGTCGGCGGCGTCACCCGCAGCCTCGACAGCTGCGTCGTAGGCGTCACGGCCCTGGCCGAGCACATACCAACCGTCGGTGCCAAAGAGCTGGTCGTTGGTGAAGTCGGTTACCGTGCCGCCCAAGGTGGAAACGGCGATGTAGTACACGCAGAACATGATGACTACGAAGATCGGCAGGCCCAGGATACGGTTGGTAACCACACGGTCGATCTTCTCGGAGGTGCTCATCTTGGCCGGAGCCTTGGTGAGGCACTCGTCAATGATGTGGGCAATGACGCCGTAGCGCTCGCCGGTGATGATGGACTCGGCGTCGTCGTCGCAGTCCTGTTCGCACTGGGCGACCAGCTGCTCCACGCGAGCGGCCTTCTCCTTAGTGAGGTTGATGAGCTTGCAGGCGTCCGCGTCGCGCTCAAACAGCTTAACGGCGTAGTAGCGACGCTTGTTGGCGGGAACGCTCGCAGGCAGGTTATTCTCGATGTGGTCCAGAACGTCCTCGATGGAGGAATCGAACTTGTGCTCCGGCACCTGGCCCTTGGAAGCAGCGGACTTCTTGACCTGCTCGAACAGCTCCTTGATGCCCTTGTTCTTAAGAGCCGAGATCATCATGACCGGACAGCCGAGCTTCTTGGAGAGCTTGTCCGTGTCGATCTTGTCGCCGTTCTTCTCGACCAAGTCGGCCATGTTGAGGGCGACGACCACGGGCAGGCCGGTCTCGATAACCTGAAGCGCCAGGTACAGGTTGCGCTCGAGGTTGGTGGCGTCGACCACCTGGACGACGACATCGGGCTCGCCGCTCATGAGGTAATCGCGCGAGCATTGCTCCTCGGGGCTGTAGGGGGAAAGCGAGTAGATGCCAGGGAGGTCTGTGATGGTAACGTTCTTGTCGCTTAGGAGCTTGGCCTCCTTTTTCTCAACCGTGACGCCGGGCCAGTTGCCAACGTAGCCGTTGGCGCCCGTGATCAGGTTGAAAAGCGTGGTCTTGCCACAGTTGGGGTTACCCGCCAGCGCGACATGGATCTGAGAATCCGCCATTCAATCCTTCTTCCTTGTGTGCCTGCGCTGCTTTCTCCGCGCAGGCTGGATAATGTGCTTTAAAGTTGCTGCATTAAGTTAGGAATACCTAACTTTACCTGCAGAAATATACGCCGCAAGCCCTTACTGGACCTCTACGACGGCAGCCTCTTCCTTGCGGATGGAAAGCTCGTAGCCGCGTACGTTGATCTCGACCGGATCACCGAGCGGCGCAACCTTTACGACCTTGAATGAAGTGCCCTTGATGAGCCCCAGGTCCATAAGGTGGCGGCGCAGCGCGCCCTCACCGTGAAGCTTGACGATGGTAGAGCTCTCGCCTACCTTAACGTCACCCAACGTCTTCATCCTCTTGTCCCCCTTTCGGTTTTAATGAAATGCTGCGGACTAACCGACGGTCATGATGTGCATGGCAACCTTGGAATCGATGCCAAAACGTGCGCCCAGCACGGTGACGATGATATTGGCACCACTCGAGCTCACCACGTGAATCTCGCTGCCCTCGACAAAGCCGAGGTCCTTGAGGTGGTGCTTCATGTCCTGATTGCCCTTTACACGAGACACGTGCACGGTTTCGCCCGCCTTTACCATCGAGAGCGGCAAAGCCGGCATCTGCGGTCCGCAAGACATGAGTGCGCTCCTAACGTCAGTTCGTCCTCAACATCGACGCAGCAAAAGTTAACCACGTCTATGTTCGCTATAGTAAACTAACACGTGGTTAACTTTTTGAAAAGGGTCCCTATTCAGTTTTCGAAAAAGTTTCCCATACGAAACAAAAGAGGCGCCGCAAAGAGCGCCTCCCAGAGATGTGACAAAGGGACTGTCCCTTTGTCACATTGTTGCGTTTAGAGCGAGAGGTTTCTGATCGACGTGACACACGAAGCCTCGTCTACGCCCGAAACGCGAAAGACGATGTCCTCGCCACATTCGCCGTAAAGCGCCATGAGGCCCATCACGTCACGGCCGTCGGTGTGGCGGTCGCCAATGCTGACCGACACGTCGCTACGATGCTTGGCAATGATGTCATAGAGCAGCGCAACCGGGCGGGCATGCAGTCCCAACGGATCTTTAATCGTCTTTGTAAACTCGACCATGTCCCCTCCCACGGCATCGCACATTCGGCCGGCAAACCCAGCCACGTGGTAGTTATTGTAGCGTTAGATGCATGTCGAGAGCTCCTCTGAACACCTCGTGGGCAAAAAGTGGCAAATATGAGTACTGTCACCAATTTAGTAGCAGCAAAATCGAGAGCAAATTGCCTCCTTTGAGCGATTCGAAGAGGTTGAAAGCCGTCAAACGCCCTTTAAGGGGGTTATATAAATTGATTTTGAGCCCGTTTTTGCTCAGAACAGGCCGAAAAATATGACACCTCTTTTGCAACAGTACTCATATTTGGCATTTTTTGACCACGGGGTCCAAAACCATGCCCCAAAACACAAAAGGAGGGGCCTCGTAAGGCCCCTCCTTAGGAAAGGGAATCGATTTATTCCA
>URSO01000017.1 GCA_900550415.1 uncultured Collinsella sp. | reverse complement strand
GCGTAGGGACACACCCCTCAAGCTAGAGCCTTACCAGATGCTCGGCCAGAGACCAAGCGGGCCAGCGCCCAGGATGCCCAGGACGAAGAGCAGCAGAATGCCCTTGGTCGGGGTCCAGCTGTGCTTAGCGAACATGTAGTAAAGCAGCAGCGTAAGCATAAGCGGGACGAGCTTCGGGACGATGGTGTTGAGGGTGTCGGCAACGGAGAAGTTGACCGGATCCTCGGTGACGGTGCCGTAGGTAACGGACTCCATGCCGTTGCCCAGATCGGTGACGCCGCACTCGACAGCGTTGCCGTCGGCATCGGAAGCGGTGAGGGCGTTGCCGTCCTCATCGGTCATGGCGATGGTACCGGCCTCAGCGGTCTCGGTATCGATGCCCTCCATACCGGTGAAGTTCTCGGCCTCCTTCTCGGAGACGATCACGGTAGTAGCGGAGAGGCCACGGGTGGTGCCGTTGGGGATCTGGAGGTTGATCTGGGTGCCACCCATGGTGACGACCAGGCAACCGACGACGAAGACGCCCATGATGGAAGCGGCACGCGTGAAGGCCTGCATGTTGGCAGTCAGAGCGTCAATAGCGCTGGTGCCAAGCTTGTAGGACCAGTTCATGAGCCAGAAGCGCAGAGCGAACTGGACGACGTTGAAGATCACCAGGAAGATGATCGGCGCAGCGGCGTTACCGTTGATAGCCATGTTGGAGGTGATGCCGGCCGTGATAGGCACGAGCGTCAGCCAGAACAGGGCGTCACCGATACCACCGAGCGGGCCCATTGCGGCGACGCGGACGGCGCGGATCGTGGGGATGTCAACCTTGTTCTGCTCGAGCGAAAGCACGATACCCATAACAAAGGTGACGAGGAACGGGTGAGTGTTGAAGAACTCCAGGTTGTGGCTCATGGAAGCCGCGAGGTCGTTCTTGTTGGTGTGGATCTTCTCCAGACCGGGGATGATGGAGTAGAGCCAACCGGCGGCCTGCATACGCTCGTAGTTGAACGAGGCCTGCAGGAAGCAGGAGCGCCAAGCCATCTTGTTGAGGGTCTTCTGGTCGAGCTGCGGAGCAGGAGTGAGATCCTCGTAGTGCTCCGGGATCACATACTCATTAGATGCCATCTTCGAAGTCACCTCCGTCAGAAACAGCTGCACCCTTCAGCTCGGTCTGCTGCTGGAAGTCCCAGAAGGCGATGCCGAAGCCGATGAGAGCGAGGATGAGCAGAGCAGGGGTTGCCAGAGAATCGTTGGCAACGGTGATGAGCGCGAGGCCAAAGCCCATGAGGAAGAAGCCCCACATATCGCGGTTCATCATAACCTTGAGCAGGACGGCGAAGCCGACGAAGCGCATCATGCCGCCTGCGGCGGAAAGACCGGTCTGCAGCCAAGTCGGGATGGCGGAAGCGATGGTCTGACCGATGGTGGCGCCAGCGATGAAGAACAGGGTGACGACGACGGCGAAGATCAGGCCGAGCAGAGCCATGGCGAAGTAGTTCAGACGCTCGATACCCTTGGTGTCAGCGTTGTGAGCCATGTTGTCCGCGGAGGACATGAGCGGCGACATAAGCGTGAAGACCAGGGTAACGCCGAGCTGACCAAGCAGAGCGAACGGAATGGCAAGGCCGACTGCCGCGTTGGGCTCGAGGCCCGTGGCGATAGCGAGAATGGCTGCCATGATGCCGCCAATGACGGCGTTAGGCGGCTGAGCGCCTCCGATCGGCATGTTGCCGATCGTCATGAGCTGATAAGTACCACCCACGAGAAGACCGGTGTTGAGGTCGCCAAGGATAAGACCGATGACGGCGCCGGTGACGATGGGCTGATAGAGAGACTCGAGGAAGTTGAACTGGTCGATTGCCGCGATGAACGTGACGACGAAGACCAGAGCGACCTGGATGATCGAGTATTCCATCTTGCTCCTCCTTTCAAAATGTATGTACGCACTTTGGATAACACGTACAGAATGTCAGGGTTTCACTCCTGACAACGTGGATCATGAGGATTACGAGAAGAGCTTGCTCGTGTCCTCAACAGGCGTGCTCGGAACGCGCCTGATCTCCAACTCCACCCCCAATTCCTGCAGCTCTTTAAACGCAGCGACATCCTCGTCGTTAACTGCGACGGAGGTGGCGACTTGGCGCTTTCCTTCCGACATGTGCATGTTGCCGATGTTTACCTTCTTTATAGGCACACCGCCCTTGACGAGCGTAAGCACGTCTTCCGGTGTTTCGGCCACGATGAAGATCTTCTGGCGCGGGCTCGCCTTGCCGATGACGTCGATGGTCTTCTGCAGGGAGAAGAAACGCGTAGCAACGCCGGTGGGAGCGGCCATCTTCATGAGGTTCTGGCGCATGGTGTTGTTCGACACGTCGTCGTTGGCGACGAGGATGAGGTTGGAGCCCAGGGTGGAGTTCCACTGGGTGGCAACCTGACCATGAACCAGTCGGTTATCGATGCGGGTAAGAAGAATGTTGGGTTCTGCCATGTTGATCAGCTTCCTTTCGTTATTTGCTGACGACAGTTACTTGATCTCCTGAATCGCGTAACGCGAAACATCTACGACGGCACCGGATCGGACTTTGATCTGGACCTTTTCGCCTTCGATGCCTTTGACGGTTCCGTAGATACCGCCGGCGAAAAGAACCTCCTGACCCGGCTTGAGCTCCGTGTGCAGCTCCTTGAAGTACTTCTGCTTCTTCTTCATGTTGATTTGCGACCAGATGGTGTAAATCAAGCCCATGATGACAAGCAGGCCCAAAAGAGCGACCGAGGAACTCAGAACACTGGCTCCGAAATCGGCCATTAGATGCCGTCCTCGTCGCCGAAGATATCCTCTCCCTCGGCACCAGCGACGGAAGCGACCGTCTGGGCGGTGATGCCCGTCTGGCCAACGGTCACGGCCTGCTCGCCAAGCTCGGCGAGCGTGGCGTTGCCGCGGAGGAACAGAAGCTCAATAACCATGGGAAGGTTAGTGCCGGTCAGAATCTCGACGTTGTCGACATCCTGGGCAATCATCATTGCCTGGTTGAACGGGGTACCACCAAGCAGGTCGGTAAAGACGAGCACGCCATCGCACTCCTCGCGCATGGTGGTAATAGCGGCGCGAAGATCCTCACCGTAGGAAGCAGCCTGGTCGCCCTCGAAAGGAACGACGGTAAAAGCGGGCTGGTCGCCAGCGACCATAGCGATAGCGCTTGCGATGCCGGGTGCGAACTGTCCATGACCGGTAAGAATAAAGCCAACCATTCAAATTTCCCTTCCGAAGGTGTGTACGATACGAGTCCGATGTTTTCGGAAGCCAGCGGGCAGGTGCCCTTAAAGCTTCTTGGAAAGCGTTCTTTAAGACCAGTGGTCTCTCAACTGGTAGTAACCACGTGACGTGTTGTTGTCACTATATCACCACAGAAGAGGTCGCTTTCGCTGATTCACACAGTAAAACGTTTTTGCGCCGTTCACGGCGAAAAATCGACCGTTTACCGCTCGTTAACACTTCTACCTGCGGTTTTGTAATCGTTTTGAAATGCCTTGGCCAAAGATCGGAACTTTTTTCGTGTCTAAACAACGCAGGGTGGCTAAAAATGGCGTGTAGAAAAAATGCAGGTCATTGTGAAGATTTGTGAATTGGTCTTTTTGACTTAATACCAGTTAGAACCAGTTTCGATATTATCGGTGAACGGTAGTTTTTGACCGTTCACCGGTTATTTGCAATCGTTTACGGCCGTTTTCCAGGATGAATTGAGGATACCCGATGAAGCACTTGCACGGGCGCAAGTCCTATCCTAGTGGTTTCGGTAACAAAATGCCCGCTAGAACGTTGTCGTTCTAGCGGGCTTAATCAGGTAGATCGGTTAGCGCGCAGTAGTGCAGACAGATCTTACGCAAACAGGCCGTAGATGCTGATGTTGGCCTTGGCATAGAGGCCGTTAGCATACTCGGTCCACTTGGAGCTGGCGCTCGAAGCCTGCGAAGAATACTGCTGGTAAGCGGTGTAATAGGCGGTCATTGCCTGCTTATAGGTCGCGCTATCGGCCGTAAAGGCATCGTCGGCGAATGCCTTGGCGTAGGTGCCATCGGCGTCCTTCCAAGTGCCCTTCTCGCTATCCCACTCGTCGCCGGCAAGGTTGATGATGTAGTCGGCGTAGTCCTTGCTCGCGGTCTCCTCGTTGCCGTCAGCAGGCTCGGTCGGGGCGGTCGGCATGCTTGCGGAGCTGTCGCCGACCTTCTTCTTGTAGAGCTTCTGCAGCGTCGCGGACTGACGGACGATCTGCTTGGCCTGGTCCTTGGACACGCCGTACTGCGTGGCCATGGTCTTGTAGTCGGAGGTGCCGATGGAATCCTCGGCGTACTGCTTCATTTCCTTGGAAGAAACGGTAATGCCCTCGTCCTCGGCAGCGTCCAGCAGGATCTTGTTGCGCACGTAGGACAGGATAACGTCGGCAGACGGAGCGGTGTAGTTGCCATCGCTATCCTTGACGGTGTCGAGGCTGTACTGGCTCTCGATAGCCTCGCGCGCGGTGATATCGCTCTTCTTGCCGTTGTAGCTATAGCTTGCCACGGTCGAATCGAGCTGGTCCTCGGTCAGGGTCGACGAGCCGACACCCTTGCCGCCAAAGCCGCCATTGCCAATAAAGAAGCCGACCACCGCAGCAATCACGATGGCGACCACAAAGGCGGCAATCATCGTCTTCTTGTGCTTGGATGCATGGTCGTCCGCATCGGAGTCGTCCTCGTCCTGCTCCTCGGGCATGAGGTTCTCGTCGGCGGCGTCCGCGGCGATCTTTGCCTCCAGGCGAGCATCCTCCTCCTCGGCCGTCGTGCCGGCGGCAATGTGCTCGGCAGACGTGCCGGCGACCAGGTCGATCTTCTCGTCCTCGTCACCGTCGGGGCCTTCGCCGCGCTCGATGATCTGGATACCGTCGATCTCGTCCTTCTCGTCCTTCTTTTGAATCAGACCCATAGTCAGTTACTCCTTGTTAGGAAACATAGTCCTCAATAGAATACGCCCGACGGAGCGCCGGGCGTATTCATTCTTAGGTTATACGCAAACACTTAAGTACTATTTAGGCGTTTGCAGCGTGCGTACCTTAGGCCAGGTGCGCGATAACGGCATCGGCAAAGGCCTGCGTGCCCACGGCCCCCTCGACGGAGCCGGTCTGAGCACGACGCACGTCACCGGTAACCTGCTCGCCCTCGTCAAGCGTGGCGGAGACGGCGGCGCGAATGCGGTTGGCGGCGTCGTTCTCGCCCAGGTGATCGAGCATCATCGCAGCAGAGAGAATCTCGGCCGTGGGGTTGGCGACATCCTGACCGGCGATATCGGGCGCGGAGCCGTGCGTAGCCTCAAAGATTGCGCAGTCGGCACCGATGTTGGAGCCGGGTGCCATGCCCAGACCGCCCACCAGGCCGGCGCACAGGTCGCTCACGATGTCGCCGTACAGGTTGGGCAGCACCAGGACATCGAAGTCGTTGGGGTTTTGGACCAGACCCATGCAGGTGGCGTCGACGATCTTGTCGTTGAACTCGATATCGGGATAGCTGGCGGCCACCTTGCGCGCCACGCGCAGGAACAGGCCGTCGGTCGCCTTCATGATGTTGGCCTTGTGCACGGCCGTCACCTTTTTGCGGCCGCAGCGGCGGGCGTACTCAAAGGCATACTCCACAATGCGACGGCTCTTGGCGATGGAGATCGGCTTGATCGAGATGGCGGAATCGGCGGCGAAGGTCTTTTGGCTCGAACGCTCGACGAGCTGTGAGAGCTCCTCGACCTCGGCAGCGCCCTCATCGAACTCGATGCCGGCGTAGAGGTCCTCGGTGTTCTCGCGCACGATGACCAGGTCGACGTCGCGGAAGCGCGAGCCGTCGCCCGGCTGCGACAGGCAGGGGCGCACGCAGGCGTACAGGTCAAAGTGCTTGCGCAGGGCGACGTTAACGCTACGGAAGCCCGTGCCGACCGGCGTGGTGATGGGGCCCTTGATGGCAACCTTGGTCTCGGCGACCGCATCGAGCACATGTTGGGGCAGCGGCGTGCCAAACTCGTCCATGACGCCGGCACCGGCCTCCTGGACGTTCCAGTTGATCTGGACACCGGTGGCCTCGACCACGCGGCGCATGGCCTGCGTAATCTCGGGACCGATGCCGTCACCGGGAATCAGGACTACATCGTGCGCCATAATCTGTTACTCCTCATCTTCGGCGTCGTCAGATTTTTTAACGCTAGCACGCTTCTTCTTTTTGGAGAGATCCAGGCCAAAACGTTTAACAAGCATTTCGCAAATCTCGCTCGAACGGGCCTTGAGATAGCTGCCCTTGCCGTTCTCGGCATCGAACTTAAGGCGCAGCGCAAGCTTCTCGGCAACCTCGGCGTCGATCTCGCCCTGGCAAAACTCGTACAGGCAACCGAGCATATCGCGATACTCAAGGTCGCCGTGGTAGCACTGGATGGCCTCGTCCAGGATGGGCCAAGCCTCGCGCGAACGCTCAACGCTCGTGGCGCCCCACACGCACAGCAGGCGGAAGGCGGCATAGCGCAGCGTGGAGGAGATCTCGTCGAACAGTGCGGTCTCGGCGCCCTCAAAGGCATCGCCCAACTGCTCGGGGCAGGTGGTGGCGAGCGCCGTCAGGGCATCGAGGGCCTCCCAGCGGGTCTGCGCCTCGGGGCGGTCGAGCGCCTCGATCAGCGCGGGTACGCAGGGCACGACGCGCTGCGGATCGCGCTCGGCAAGCAGGTGCAGCACGCGGGCGGCAAACTGGCGGATGCGGCGCGTGGGGCAGCCGAGCTCCTGGACCAGGCGGTCGACGGCGTTCTCGTTCTCCTCTGCCAGCTGGAGCTGTGCCAGCTCCTCGTCGGTGAGCTGTTCGTCTTTATTTTCTGCCATAGTTACCTCTTCTTACTATTTCTTAGCATGCTTGCCAGCACCCTTGCTGTCATCGGTGACCGAGATGAGCTGTCGGTCGGCCGCGCCATTGCGACGTGCACGGCGGCGTTCCTCGGCATCGCCCGCGTCGGCGGCGGCGCGGTGAGCCTTGTTGACGTTAAAGACCTCGTCGTGCTTGCGCCACGGGCCGACGGACTCGCCAAAGCTCATCTTAAGGCCGGCGATAAAGCCGCCGAGCCAGCCGATCGGCGCAAACTGCACCAGCGGGAACAGCGAGAACACCCAGGTCAGCAGGACGACTGCCGCCGCTCCCGCAAAGTTGGCGATCCAGTAGTCGCGCTTGGTGATGACGCGCTTTTCGCACGCCCACTGGCCGCACAGAAAGCCGATGTATATCGCAAAGAGAAAGAGCACCAGCGCAAGCACCACGAACGTCCAGCTCATGGGCGCTACTCCCCGTGATGGTGGCCGCAGCAGCACTCGTGACCGTCGTCATGGGCATGGCCGCCGCAGCACTCGTGGTCCTCGCCGTGGTGGTGTCCGCAACCGCACTCGTGGTCGTCACCATGCTCGCCGCAACCGCAGCCTTCCTCGTGAGCACCGTGTTCCTCGGGACGATACTTCGACCAGTCCAGACCGGCGGCGATGGCGTCGGCCTCCTCCTTATAGAGGACCGTGATGGCCTGGGTGCCCAGCTTGGCACCACCGATGGCGTCGAGCATGTCGTAGAGCGTAAAGGCCACGTCGGCGCCGGGCAGCGCAAGCTCGCGGTCGTCGGCATAGGCGAGCGCCAAGCGCAGGTCCTTAATGAAATGCTCGACCATAAAGCCGGGCTTGTAGTCGCCGTCGAGCGCCTTGGGGGCCAGGCTCTCCATGGCGCCGGACTTGCCGGTGCCGCCCAGAATCATCTGGCGGGTCTTCTCCAGGTCAAGGCCGCTCAGCTCGGCAAATGCCATGGCGTCTGCCATGCCGACCATGCAGGCGCCCAGCGACACCTGGTTGGCGAGCTTGGCAGCCTGGCCCTTGCCGGCGCCGTCGAAGCAGCAGATGTTGGCCGCAAAGGTGGCAAGGATGTCGCGGACCGGCGCGATGTCGTTCTCGGTAGCGCCCACGATAGCCGTGAGCGTACCGGCGATAGCGCCCGACTCGCCGCCGGTGACGGGGCAGTCAAACGCCATGCGACCAGAAACCTGGGCGGCCTCGGCAATGTCACGGGCGAGCTCGGGCGAGCTCGTGGTGAGGTCGATCAAGACCGCGCCCGGCTTGGTGCACGCGAGCAGGCCGTCGCCCGCCAGGTAGAGCTCCTCGACCTCGGAGGGATAACCCACCATGGTAAAGACGACGTCGGCGTTCGCCACGGCATCCGCCGGCGTATCGGCCCAGACTGCGCCGTGCTCGATAAGCGCGGCGGCCTTGGACTTAGTGCGGTTGTTGACCGTGACGGGATAGCCGGCATCCAGGATGTGGCCGGCAATGGGGGCACCCATGATTCCGGTGCCGATAAATGCGACGGAGAGCTTGTTTGCCATGAAACCTTTCCTTTTGGGTTGGGTGTTATTACCAGGTTGAATACTCGGTGCCAGCGTTGGGCTGTGAGTCGAGGGCGATTACGGCCGCGTTACTTGCCTACTGACCGCGCACGCGGCGGGCGATGCGGTCGGAAAGCGACGCCTTGTCGGCGCGGTTCTTGCCCCAAAACGCGCAAGCCACCATGCCGGGGCCCACGTGCGAGCCAATGGTGGGGCCCACAGAGCTGCGGATGATGGTCACGTCGGCGCAGCCTTCCTCCTTGCGGATGGCGGCCTCGAGCCAGTCGCCGTCCTTTTCGGCATCGGCCGTCATAATGGCGATGGGCATGGTGCGATCGGGCACATAGTTCTCGCGGAACGACTTGAGAATGGACTTGAGCGCCTTCTTGCGACCGCGGTTGACGCCGATCAGCGACAGCGAGCCGGCCAGGTCGTAGGACAGCTCGGGTTTGACGTCGAGCTTTGCCGTGAGCTGTGCCGCCGCGGGCGGAATGCGGCCGCCGGCAGCCAGCGCGTCAAAGCTCTCGAGCGTAAAGTAACCGTGGACATAGGTCTTGGCCTCGTTTGCCCAGTCGACCAGCTGCTTGGCGGTCAGTCCCGCCGAACGCTGACGCACGGCCTCAAGCGCCAAGAGCTCGCCGGTCGCACAGGGCAGAGCGTTGTCGACCACGTACAGCTCAAAGTTGGGATACTCGGCGCGCACGGCGTCCGCCGCCTGGCACGCGGAGTTGTAGCTCGACGACAGCGCCGAGGTAAAGCACAGGTAGACCGTGGGCGTGCCCTCTTTGGCGCACTCGGTAAAGAACTCGATATAGCGACCGAGCGACACAGCCGAGGTGGACACGCGAGCGCCGGCGCGCATGCGGTCGTAGAACTCCTTAGGGCTGATGCTCGACCAGATATCGTCCGTGCGCTCCTCGCCATCGATGATAAAGGGGAAGCCCAAGATATCGACATCGAGGTTCGCGGCAACCTCGGGGCTAAAGTCGCAGCAGGTATCGACGACGATGCGGCAGCGGTCAGAATGGCCGGTAGATGCAGCCTTGTCCATCAAAGCGACTCCTTACGTAAAAAAGGCGGCCATCCGCATGGGATGACCGCCGGCCGTTAACTCATGCAAGTTAACGTATTTTACTCGTCAAGTGTTTCGATGCGGGGCTTGATGATGCCATATCCACCATTCTTACGGTGATACACCACATTGATGAGGCCAGTCGTCGCGTTCTCGAACACGTAGAAGTCATGGCCGAGCAGATCGGTCTGCACCAGCGCCTGCTCCTCAGTCATCGGGGTGACATCGATGACCTTCTCGCGGACGAGCAGGTCGTCCTCCTCCTCGGGCAGCAGCAGGTCGGCCAGATCCTCGACGCGCTCGACCGGCGCAACATCCGCGGCGCTGGCACCGCCCTGGCGGTTGTCCACGACCTTGGTCTTGAACTTGCGCAGCTGGCGGGTGACCTTATCGGCGGAGAGGTCGATGGCGGCGTACATATCTGCACCGTGCTCGGCAACGCGAATCACCGAACCGCGGGCGCGAACCGTAACCTCGACGATTGCCGGGTTGGGGTTCGAGGGGTTCTTCTCATAGCGAAGTACAACGTCGACCGTCATGGGCTCGATATCGAAAACCTTGAGCGCCTCGCCGATCTTCTCATCCACATGCGCACGCAGAGCATCGGTTACCGTCGTCTTGCGTCCAGAAACCTTGATATCCATACGTGGCTCCAATCTGCCTCGGGGACTTACTGTACTGGCTATGTACCCATTGCCGTGCATTTAATCACGCGGATTCCCAAAGACCCGAATAACGATTGCTTGATACCGCATACCGAAGTCTCGCACTTTTCTGTGGCAAAGTGCGCTATAGGAGGGAGCCGGCGACTTTGTATTTGGTCCCGAAAATTGGCTTTGAACTGCTGGTTTTATAGAGATGAAAAAGCCGGGCTCCCCTATTGGGGAAGCCCGGCAGTGCGTGTTGAAAGCGTGAAGAGGCATCTCTCCTAGCGCATAGGAGACGCCACCCCTAGCAATAACTAGCTATTAAGCTTGTTAATGTCGTCGTCGGTGATGGTGTCTTCCTGGCTGGACGATTTGTCTTCGGAGGATGCGGTCTCATTGTTGGAATCGGAGGACTCGCTGCCGGAGGATGTGGTCTCGCTGGACTCAGAGTCGCCCGGCTGCACGTTAGCGCCCGAAACCGTCTTAGTGGTGAGGTCGTAGGGCATCGTGCCGTACCAGACGCAGTGGACCGCCTCGAGCGTGCCGTCGGCCGTAATACCGTCGAGGGCATCGCTCACGGCACGACACAGTTCGTCATTGGACGAAAGGCCTGCAACACCAAGCGTCGAGGGCGCCTCGAGCGCACCGACATAGGAGATCTCGCTCATCAGTCGCGCAAGGTAACCGCCAGCCGTGGAGTCGCAGATCACATAGTCGACCTCGCCGGACTCGAGCGCCTCAAAGCACTCGTTGATGTTGGAGTAAGTCTTTTGGTTGGCGGTGATGCTCTGCTTAGCAAGCGCCTCCTGCGAGGCCGAGGACATCTGGATACCCAGAGTAGACGTGTTAAGGGTATCAGTGGAAACGCTCAGCGACCCACCATCGCTGGTTTTACCGAACACGGAAGCGGCATCGTACAGGCAGGTGCCGAGCGAGCTAACGTCCCCATCCGTGGAGTTGATCTCGCCGATAAAGATATCAGCCTTTTTGTCACCGAGCGCGGAACCTGCCGAGGACGCATCGACAAAGGCGACCTTAAGGCCCATGCGGCTTGCGAGGGCGCGGGCAGCGTCGACTGCATACCCCGTGAGCTCGCCGTCAGCGCCCTGCATGGCCTGCGGCGCATCGGAGGTATCGAGGGCAACCGTCAGGGTACCGGGGGTGACCAGGGCATCATCCGACACCGCGGGCGTGACGGTCTCGTACTCGATCTGGTCGATCGTGGGAGTCGTGAACGTAGACAGCGGGTTGAACGCGCATCCGCTCAGGCCCAAAACGGCGATGACCGCTGCGGTCCCAGCACCTAACCGAGCCGCGTGCATCAAGCTGCCCCTCACCATGTCCACTACCCTGCCTTCTGTGTCGTATACGATCCGTGCGTTGCGCGGAATATCAGCTTGTTCCCACCAGCTGACCTGGTATTTGACCCCACACTTGCGCACCGGGGTGTTTGCTCGGGAGGCCGCAGCCACCTTCACGACTGGCCCGCTCGCCCGCGAGGCGGTATTGCCCCAAAGAAAGTAGAACGGACGGTGCGGCTTACATCTAGGACGCGCCATGATCGCGCCGCGCGCACGCGGTCGCTTACGTGGATCCCTTTGACCGCGTCTGTCTTGGACTAGGACGGGCATTTCGTCCGTCCGCAACCACAGCCTGGTAGGAACGTAGCGCATTATAGCTAAGTTCAAGCTAAAGTTTAAGGTTAGGAGCGTCATTCGCATCGCGAGTACAGATTTCGCAGGTCGGAGTGGGCTATTCGTGCCCCTATGAAGCCCGGAGCTCCCCTACAGGGAGCTCCGGGGCGCCCTTCTTAGGGTGCCCTGGTCAAAATATGGCAAATATGAGTACTGCCACCAATTTAGTAACAGGCAATTTTGGCCTCTCGGACAGATTTTGCGCTCAGTGTCGCCAACCTGATGCTTAGTTATTCTACATTTGTTTATTATCTTCTTACTTTACGCCGCCTCCGAGTCCTAAATTCCTTGATTTTTCTGTTACTGATTTAGTGACAGTACTCATATTTGCCATATTATGGCCAGGGCATATGATTAACCCTCTATTTTCGACGCGTATTAGACCGGCTTAAGCCCAAAACACGCCCGCAGCGTGTTAAGCAACGCCTCTTGCTTCTTCCTGCGGGCATCGACACGATTCCGGTACCGCTTTCGCATACGCTGGTGGATGCGCCATGCGAGCGCTTCCATCGCTTCCATGTCACAGAGCATTTCGTTGTTGACCGTCGCGACCTCGATTCCCATAGTAATCAAGCCCGTGTTGCGCTTTTCATCATGGATACGTCCCCTCCGAGAGGAATGGCCCAGCTCACCGTTGTATTCCAGGTCAAACCGGGCTGCCTCTTGATACGCATCGCAAACTGCATGAGGCATCCCCGAGATTGCCTGCGCACGGTCATCGAACTCGACCTTGTAGTCGGTCTTAAAAGGTCCGCAGGCAAACCCGCCATAGGAAAACGGAAGCGAAAACAGGGCGAGCATGATGCACTCCATGGGCGAGAGCAGGTTTTCCGAAAGATAGGGACACAGACGCTGCAGCTGTTTGGCCACATTCCCCTTGCATGCCGCAAGGTAATCTGCCAGGCGATCGGGCGTCAGCGCCGGCTCGACTTCAAAGTAGCCCACGTCTGCTGGCTGGTCCTTGTCCTTTGCAAGTTTATTCGTAACAGGCGAGGTGTAGGGAGGCAGATACTTCCCGCGGTCGCTCAGTGAAATCTTAGAGCACAGCTCCTGGGCCAGGGCAAATGCCTGGATACAGCCGACCTCGCGGGCGATGGCAACACAAAGGGCCTCGGGAGATAGGCTGTATACCCCCGGTTCCACCTCTAGAATCGAGCCAGCAGGCAACCCGGAGCATACGGACCAGCTCACGCCAAGAATGCGGCGGCGCTGTGCTGCAGACCCTACCAGCAAGCACAAATCCTCTTGTACCTCGCCGCTTGCGGCCCCAATCCGCACCAAGTCGGGAAGATAGATATCCTCGGTCGAGGGCGACGACGTGCGCAGCACACGGCGCTCTTCATCGGGATTAAGGTCCTTCCAGCTGATGTAACCCATTTGTCGGCGCTCGGCGCGCATCGTGCGTAGCGCCGAGGCGCCGGTCAGAATTATGGAGGCCGCCAGTTGCTCGCTTGTCGGTTCGTCACACCGCTCAATCTTCACTGCCACAAAACCACCCCTACCAAACACGTGCGATAGCAAGGCCATCGACTGCCGCAGCGCCGGCACGCTTGAGCTCCGCCGAGGCTGCTGCCATGGTCGCGCCCGTGGTGATAACGTCATCGATAAGCAGTAGGCGGCGGCCGTGCACGTCCTCAACCGTCTCGTACATGCCTTGGGCACGCTCGCGACGCTCCTCACGACCGAGTTCGCGCTGGTCGCCATGCCCGTACTTGACGAGAGCATCGAGCAGGGGAACACCCGACAGCTCGCAAAATGGGCGCGCAATAGCCTCCATATGATCAAAACCACGCCGCCGAAACGCTGCCGCCGTCGCAGGCACAAACACCACCGCATCCGCACCGGACAGCACACCTCCATAGCGATCGGGCGCTACGACCTGGGCATGCAGAGCGGCGTCGTAGAGCAGCTCCGCCAGATACGGAGCCAGACGTCGCTCGCCCGCATCCTTGTACGCTTTAATGATGCGCGGCAGCGGATGCGCATAGACGGCGCACGCCAGGCAGCGGTCGAGCGCCTCTGCCATTGCCGAGGACGTGCCCTCGACCGAACACTCAGTGCACAGCAAATCCCCAAACGGGGCGCCGCATCGGGTGCAGCTATGACGTGGGTCGATGAGCGTGAGCGCGGCCAGGCAGTCTTGGCAAATAAGCGCACCGGCGCGCTCGCAGCCGGCACATCGTGTTGGCGACAATGCCTCGAGTGCCTCGCGTGCCGCCCGCTCGGCAAACGGCAGCAATTCGTCCGCAAACGGTAGGGCGCCGGCACCCTGCAGACGGCTCAATATTTTCAGATGGCTCTTCAAGACACAACCCTCCCTACGTTCGGTCGCAGGGAGGGTTGTTGATTCAGCGCTATGGTACCCCGACGCGATTGGGGTAAGGCGGGTTAAATCCGCTCGCGGGCGTTATTCGCCGGCGGGCGGTTGTGGTGCGGCCGAAGACGGGGTCGAGCCCTCGCCACCATCCTGGCGCGGCTTGCGGGAACGGCGACGACGACGGCGCTTTTGACCCTGGTCGGCCGAGCCCTCGCCACCGCGATCCTCGCGCGGCTCGCGCTCGTCGCGAGCGGCGCCACGCGAAGCCTTGGCAGCCGCTCCCCCGCCATCTCCGGGACGACGGCGCGTGACCTTGACCTCACCATCCGAGACCTGATCGGCAACGGAGGGCACTGAGGGCTTCTGTTGCGTGCCCGAGGAATGGCGACGGCGCGGACGCGGCGCGCGCTCATCCTCGCCACGTGACTTGCCGCCCTTGTCGGCAGGCGCATCGGAACCCGAGGGACCCTTGGAAGCGGCACCGGCCTCGCGAGCAGCTGCGGCGCGGAAGGCATCCTCGCGCTCCTCGCTCGACAGGTGACGGCGGCGACGACGCGTGGGGTTCATACCACCGCCGCGATTCTGCTGCTGGGGCTGCTGAACCTCGCGCTCGCGAGAGGCGTTCTTGCCCGCGGCTGCAGCCTCGGCAGCATCGCCCGAGCCTGCGCGCTTGCGACGACGACGGCCACCGGCGGCCTCCTCGGCCTCGGGTGCCTCGGCCTTGCCGCGGCCCTTTCCACGGCCACGGCCCTCGACCTGGCTCTGAGCAGCGCGGGTATCGGAATCGGCATCGCGACGACGGCGCTTGGGCATCGACGTGCCGGCAAGACGGTCGGCGCTCGACAGACCATCGCCCACGTCGACGCCGTTCTCGCGGTCGAGCTCCATGAGCGCCAGGCGCATCTCGGGCGACTCGATGCGCTCGAGCACGTCGCGCGTCACGCAGTCGGAACGGCAGTTGCAACCCTGCTCGGCGGCCTTCTTTTTGCAGCCCTCCGAGCACGTCATATCGGCCAGGTTGACCTTAAAGACTTTGCCGTTCTCCAGGCGCAGCACCAGCTGCTCACGCGGCGTGTCATATTCCTGAATACGCGCCTTGCCAAGCGGCGTATCGATGAGCGTCTTCTTTTTGGGCGCACGGCTCTTAAAGTCCTTGTACGCCTCGAACTCATAGCGCAAGCAGCACATCAGGCGGCCGCACACGCCGCTGATTTTGGACGAGTTGAGCGGCAGGTCCTGCTCTTTTGCCATGCGGATCGAGACGGGCTCAAACTGTCCGCCAAAGCGCGTGCAGCAGAGCTCCTGTCCGCATTGGGCATAGCCGCCCACCAGGCGGGTCTCGTCGCGCACGCCGATCTGGCGCATGTCGACGCGAATGTGCAGCGTCGAGGACAGGTCCTTGACGAGCTGACGAAAATCGACGCGCTCCTCGGCCGCAAAGTAGAACACGGCCTTCTCGCCGCCAAACAGGTACTCGACGCCGACCGGCTTCATCTCGAGGTCGAGCTCCTTGACCAGGCGGCGGAAGTCGACCATGGCCTCGTCGCCCTGGATGGCCAGGTCGTCGGCAAGCTGCAGGTCGATGTCGCTCGCCACGCGCAGCACGGGCTTGAGCGGCTGACCGATCTCGTCTTGCGGCACCTCGAAGGGATCGGCCGTGACCAGGCCGATCTCGGTTCCGCGCTCGGTGGAGCAAATGGCATAATCGGCCTCGAGGATATCCAAATCCTGCGGATCGAACCACAGGTCGCGCGAGGCGTAGGTAAACTTAACGGGTACGACTAACGGCATTTCAGTGCCTTCCTGATATCGAACAGCATGACCTCGATGGCCAGCTGGGGAGTAACGTTTCTGGCAATGTTGCGCTCGGCGGTCGCGACTGCCTCGAGCGCCCGCGTGGCACCCGCAACATTGGTCGCGGCGGCAAGCCGCCCGATCGTGTCGCGCACGTCCTCGTTCACTACGTCGGCTGCCTCGTCCTGAAGCGTCAGCAGCACGTCGCGCATAAGCGTCCGCGCGCTCGCCAGCGCTTCCATGATACCCGAACGCTCGCGCGCGTTGAGTTCGCGCTTGTTGCGGTCCTCAAGCTGCTTCAATGCTCCACGCGACAGGTAATCGGCGTTTTGCTCGAGCACCTTTTCCTGCGTGGACTTGACCTCGGCGAGCGGCGCCTTAACGGCGACGATGAGCGACTTGGCGCGGCTGAGCACATCGGCCTCGTCGGCGGCGATGAGCGAATCGATGGCACGGACCATCTGGCGGCGAGCATCCTGGCGCTCGGCGCTCTTGAGGAACTCGATGCCACGCGTGGGGCTTCCCGCTACGGCGACGGCCATGCGGCAACGCGCAGGGTCCTGACCGGTGGCGCGACTCACGGCACGCGCGGCCACGGCGGGCGACACCAGCCGAAACGGCACGCACTGGCAGCGGCTCACGATAGTGGACAACATCACGTCTGCCGAGGTGCCCAGCAAGATAAACATAACGCCCTCGGGCGGCTCCTCGAGCGTTTTGAGCAGTGCGTTGGCGGTGTTGGCACGCAGCTGCTCGGCACGGTCGATGATGTAGACCTTGGCCTTGGCGCGGATGGGCGCCAGCGGCACGTCGTCGAGCAGCTCGCGGGTCTGGGCAATGAGGTAGCCCGTGGCGCTCTCGGGCGTGTAATAGTGCACGTCGGGATGCGTATGGCGCGCGACGCGCACGCAGCTGTCGCATGCGCCGCAGCCATCCTGCTCGCACAGGAAGGCTTGGGCGAGCGCCCACGCGGCGTCGAGCTTGCCCGCGCCGGGCGCTCCCAAGAACAGATAGGCGTGCGATGCGCGACCGCTGGCGACGGCGTTGGTCAAAAAGTCGCGCACGCGCTCTTGGGTGTCGAGCTTGGCGAGCAAGCTTGTCTGCGCGGGGGCCATGCTACTCGGCCTCCTGGGCAAGCGCGGCGGCGACGGCGTCCCGCGGAATGTCGAGACCGTACGCGCGAACCTGCTCGACCGTCTTCTCGAAGACTTCCTCGATGGGCGCGGTGGCGTCGATGAGCTTTACGCGGTTTGGCTCCTCGGCGGCAATGGCGCAAAATCCCTGGTAGACACGCTCTTGGAAGGCCATGCCCTTGGCCTCCATGCGATCTGCCGCGTCACGGGCTGCCATGCGCAGCGCCGCCTGCTCGGGCGTGATGTGGTAGACGAGCGTGAGCGCCGGATGCGTCCCCGCAACGGCCAGATTGTTGGCATCGCGTACCATCTGACGGTCGAGGCCGTCGGCAAATGCCTGGTAGCAGGTCGTGGAATCGTAGAAGCGATCGCACAGGACCACCTTGCCGGCCGCAAGGGCGGGGGCTATGACCTCGTGCACCAACTGGGCACGCGCAGCCTCGTAGAGCAACAGCTCGCAGGTATCGCCCATCGCCGTGTTGGCGGGGTCGAGCAGCAGGGCGCGAATCTTTTCGCTGATGGCAGTGCCACCCGGCTCGCGCAGAGTTACGACCTGATAGCCAGCGAGTTCGAGCGCGCGGGCAAGCAGGCGCGCCTGCGTGGACTTGCCGGCACCGTCGACGCCCTCGAGCGTGATAAAGCTATGTTGAGCAGGCTCAAAAGCCATGGGCGCAGCCCCTTCCTACAAGGCGCGTAAATGCAGATATATCAACCAAGCCATGATACCCCAGTGCTCGGCGCGTCCCCAATGGCTAAAGGCGCCTTTCCAAAGTTGCGGTGAAATAGGGACTGATTGAAGCTCTGAGACCGCCAAACACTCCCTATTTCACCGCAACTTATGATGGGGAATTTTGGATGCTGGGTATAATCGTCGTATTGCATTGAAATGTGGCGAAAGGAGTGGCAATGTCTCGGTATTGCGCCTCGTGCGGCAAGCTTCTTGCAGATGATGCCAAGTTCTGCACCTCATGCGGTGCACCCGTTGAGCAAACAGCCGCAAGCGATAGCCAGCCCGCTTTTGAGCAGACCGGCTCCCTTGATACGCCGCAAGCCAAGGCGGATGACTCCCTCGCCTATAGCCCCGACCCTGCCGCAAGGACCGAGGCCGTCGAGACCACGCAGCGCATACCCGTCGCGAGCGGCTCGCCCCAACAGCAGCCGGCTCCCGCATACGCGCCCGCTTCGCCACAGACCCCCGCTCCCAAAAAGAGCGGCACCGGGCCGCTTATCGCCGTTATCGTTGTGCTGGTGGCGATCATCATCGCCCTGGTCGTTTTCTTTGTGATCAAGCCTTTCGACAACGCCGCCACGCAGACGACTGCCGAGGTAGCTAAGCTGCACCATGACGTCGACGACGATGACCTAAAGCCTCTCGGCGATCCCAACAGCCTGTACGACGATGATGACGATGACGACGAGGATGGCGGCGAAGCAACGCTCTCCGAGCAGAACCTCTACCGCCGACTGAGCGAATACTACGACCTGCTCGAAGACCTCGACAACTACGTCCGTGGCTGCGCACAGAACTTCAACGGCAGCTATCTGGAAGAGGATCGAACCACCCGTCAAAATCTCGCCGACGTCGCCGAGCGCACGGAAGACACCATCGAGCAGTACTACGATATCGTCGAGGACCTGGACGTCCCGACGAGCTCCAAGAACTACAGCTCCTGGAAGGACATCGTTGCCCTGTACGACGACCTAGATCACCGCATCGACGCAATCTGTGATGCCTGGGAGATCAGCCTGAAATACGCCAAGCCTGCGGACCACAAGAATGAGATCGTGGCGCCGCTGTCACGCGACAACGTGGCGGGCACCAATGACAATAAGTACCGCCTAGACTTTGAGGAGCGCTATCCCGGCGCCAAACCCGTCGAAGTGAACTAGCGCTTTGTCGTTCCCTAGTCATTGGGGACATTCTTAAACGACTAGTCATTAAAGAACGTCCCCAATGACTGCCTAGGAACCCCCCTAACTGCCGGTCAAAAAAACGAGCGAGGATCGCGGGGTCCTCGCTCGTTTTTTTGGGCAATGTTTCGACTGCGCCGTTACTTGTCGGCGGCTGTTTTCTTGGCAGTCGACTTCTTCGCGGTCGTCTTCTTGGCGGCAGTGGCTTTCTTAGCCGTCGTCTTCTTGGCCGCCGTCGTCTTCTTTGCCGTGCTCGCCTTGGTTGTGGTCTTGCGACCGCGGGCGGGCTTCTTCTCCTTGGTCGGGCAGTCCATGTTGACGCAGATACGCCACGGACCGCGCGCCGTGTTGACCACCACGATGGGGGCGCCGCACTCGGGACAGGTCTCGCCCGTCGCCTCGAGCTTGCCACGCGCCGGCAGCGGATAGCTCACGCCGCAGTCATCGTAATTGGTGCAGCGGATAAAGCGCTTGCCGCTCTTCTCGCTCTTGTGCGCGATCAGGTCGCCATGGCGTCCGGCCTCGGCACACACCTTGCACTCGCCCACTTTAAGGTCGGGCTCGTAGTTGGTGGGGCACGTCGGGTTCACGCAGATCTCGAAAGCCTTCTGGCGGAACGGCTGACACTTGATGCGCGGCGCACCGCATTCGGGGCACACGGCGGCCTCGCCCTCGAGCGGGCTCACCTTGACGCCGCTCGGGACCGGATAGGTCACGTCGCAGTCGGGCCAGCCCATGCAGCCAATGAAGCTGCCACGGGTCTTGGCGCTCGTCTTCATAACCAGGTCCTTGCCGCACTTGGGGCAGGCGCCCACGCGCGCATCAGCCGTGACGGCGTCGCTGATGGCGTCGCCGAGCTCCTGCGTATGCTTGAGCAGCTCGTCGAGCACGCCGGCCAGCAGCGCACGCGAGTGCGTCACGACATGCTCTTCGGTGTCCTCGCCGCGCTCGACGCGAGTCATGTCGCCGTCGAGCTCGCTGGTCATATCGGGGCTCGTTATGCGCGGGGCAAACTGCGTCAGCGCGTCGATGATGGCGATGCCCAGCTGGCTCGGCTCAACGGGATCGTTTTTGAGATAGCGCACGGCATACAGGCGCTCGATGATGCTCGCGCGCGTGGACTTGGTGCCCAGGCCGCGCTTTTCCATCTCCTGCACGAGCTTGCCCTGGCTGTAGCGCGCGGGCGGCTCGGTCTGCTTGGCCTCAAGCTTAATGTCGAACACGTCGACCGTGTCGCCCTGCTCTAGCGGCGGCATCTGCTCGTCGCGCTTGAGTCCGTACGGGTACGCCTCGCGGAAACCCGGGGTCACGAGCACATCGCCCGAAGCCACGAACGGCTCACCGTTCACGTCGAGCTCGAGCTTGGTATTCTCGATGGTCGCGGGACCCATAAGCGTCGCCAGGAAGCGGCGGGCGATGAGGTCGTAAAGCTTGCGCTGGCCGCCGTCGAGCGTGGACGGATCACCCTCGCCCGTGGGATAGATAGGCGGGTGGTCGGTAGTCTCGACCTTGCCGCGCGTGGGCTTCATGGGACCGGCGAGCACCTTTTTGCACACGGGCGCCAGCGCCGGGTTGATCTTTGCCAGGTCGCTCACCACGGCGCCCAGATCGAGCGTCGCGGGATACACGGTGTTGTCGACACGCGGGTAGCTGATGAGACCGGCCATGTAGAGGGACTCGGCGATGCGCATGGTACGCGCAGGTGAGATGCCCTCGGCCGCGGCGGCAGCCTGCAGCGAGGTCGTCGCAAACGGCGTGGGCGGCTGCTGCTTACGCGAGCGCTTGGTCACCGCGGCGACGGTTGCCGTCGTAGCGCCGTCAACGTGACCGTACGCCGTCTCAGCAGCATCCTTGTCGGTAAAGCGCGCCGTCTTGTGCGCGATCTTAAAGCGATCGTCCTCGGCAGCGCCTTGCGCGGCGCCCATGCCGCGAATCTGCCAATAGTCCTCGGGCACAAACGCCATGCGCTCGCGCTCGCGCTCGACCACCAGGGCAAGCGTCGGCGTCTGCACGCGGCCGGCGGAACGCACGTTGCCAAAGCCGCCAAACTTGGCGAGCGTCAGGTAGCGCGTGAGCACCGCACCCCAAATGAGGTCGATGTGCTGACGGCTCTCGCCGGCGTCGGCCAGGTTCTGGTCGAGCGAGACAAGGTTATCGAAGGCCTGCGTGATCTCGGCCTTGGTAAACGAAGAATACTGGGCGCGGGCGACCGGCAAGTCGGGCGCCACCTCGCGCACCTTGTTGAGGGCGTCCGAACCGATCAGCTCGCCCTCGCGATCGAAGTCCGTGGCGATGATGACGCTGTCGGACTTTTTGGCGAGGTTCTTGAGCGAGCGGATGAGCTCTTTCTCGGCCGGAAGCTTAATGACGGGCGCCCAGGTGAGATAGGGCAGGCTCTCGAGCTTCCAGCCCTTGATGGAAATGCCATCGGCAAGGAACGGCTTGCGCTTGGTGTCGTACGGCGGGCGGGCCAGGCCATCGGGCATATCGGCCGGCAGCATTTCGCCGTCCTCCGTGACCGAATACCAGCCCAACTTTTTATCGAACAGCACACTGTCGCAAAAATCGGGTGCCAGGATGTGACCGGCAAGGCCGATCGTCACGCACTCCTCGCCCTTCCACTCAAAACGGTAGATGGCGGTGTTGTACACCTTGTCCTTTTTGGGCTTGCCCGTGGACAGACGCTCGGCGATCTGACGCGCGGCGTCGTTTTTCTCAGCGATGATGAGCTTCAAAAGAGGCTCCTATCTCGTGTGTCTGCGGCTGCGCCCGCCCTCTTGGCGGCCGACTTACGCCCTTGCTTGCTCAATCTGCCCGATGAGCCAATCGCACCAGGCATCCATGCCCTCGCCCTTGCGCGCGCTCACGGCAAACCGCGGCGCCTGCGGATTGAGGTCATCGAGTGTCTTAGTATACCTATCCATGTCAAAATCGAAAGCCGGGGCCACGTCGACCTTATTGAGCAGCTGCGCGCCGGCGTGCTGGAAGATGCCCGGGTACTTGATGGGCTTGTCGTCGCCCTCGGGCACCGAGAGGATCATGATGGACAGGTTCTCGCCCAGGTCAAAGTCGACCGGGCAGACCAGGTTACCCACATTTTCGATAAAGATGACGTCGATGTTCTCCAGACCGACGGCCTGGTCGAAGGCGTCGACGGCCTCCATGATCATGTTGCCCTCGAGGTGGCACAGGCCGCCCGTGTTGATCTGGATAGCGGGCATGCCGGCTTCCTTCATGGTGATGGCGTCGACGTCCGAGGCGATATCGCCCTCGATAACGGCACAGCGCAGGCTGGCTTTGTCACGCAGGCGCTCGTTGGTGCCCAGAATCGTGGTGGTCTTACCCGAGCCAGGGCTCGACAGCACATTGATCACGTAGGTGTTCGTCTGCTCAAACCGCTGACGCAGCTGATCTGCCAGGCGCTCGTTGCGCGACAGAATCGGCGACGCGATATCAATCGTTTTCTCGGCCATACTTAGCGCTCCTTACTTTGGCCCTTTTATACCCCATCGCTAGATGGCGAGCGTGCTAATCGTCGGGGGTCTCGATCTCGATACTTGCGATATCGAGCTCGCGGCCGTGCAGTAGGCGCACGTTGGCACCACCACACTGGGGACAGCGACAGTGGAAGCGATCGTGGTCGAAAACCTCACCGCAGTCCAAACACTCGCTTTGCGGGTGAATCTCCTCAACCGCGAGCTCGCAGCCTTGCGTGAGCGGATCCTCGTCGCGAAATGTCTCCCACGCAAAGTCGAGCGCCTCGCGCACGACCTCGGTCATATCCCCGATACGCAGCGTTACCAAAACGGCGCGCGAGGCCCCCGCCCCACGCGCCGCGCGAATCACTGTATCGAGTATGCCGTTGACAATGCCAACCTCGTGCATACCGATTTACTCCTCGTCGTCCTCGTCGTCCGAGAACAGGTCCAGACGGCTCACGAACAGGCCCTCCTTGCCCTCGCGCGCGGTAATGACCACGCGGGCGATGGCGAGCGAAATCTCGTAGAGCGAGAGCAGGGCGCCATACATGAGACCCAGCGTAACGGGCGAGCCGTCGGGCGTAATCACAGCCGAGCCCACAAGCAGGCCTACGTACACGTAGCGCCAGGCGCTGCGGAAGGCCGCATAGGACACGATGTGAAAGACGGACAGATAGAAGATGATGAGCGGCAGCTCAAACGCCACACCAAAGCCGATCATAAAGAGCAGCTCCATGTTGACGTAGTTCTCCAGGTCGGGCAGCGCCGTAGCGACGGCCGAGGTCTCGCCGATGAGCCACTCAAAGCCCGCCGGGATGATGATGAAGTAGCAGAAGATGGCACCCAGAAAGAACAGCACCGTCGAGGCGAGCACCGTGGGCACGACCCACTTGCGCTCGTTGGGGCGCAGCGCCGGCAGGAAAAATGCCAGAATCTGCCAGATGATCATGGGCGTGCACATGACCACGGCCATCTTGATGGCCAGCGAGAAGCGCAAGCCAAAGCCGCCGAGCGTGGTGGTGATGTAGAACTTACCGTCCGGCACAAACGAGCGGATGGGATCTTCCAGGATATCGAGCACCACGGGCGTGGCGAAATACAGCACGATGGCGGCGGCAAACACCGACACGACCACGATGGTCAGGCGGCGACGGAGCTCGCCCAGGTGATCGAAGAGCGGCATGCGCGCAGGTCCGATAGGCATTACTCATCGCCTCCCTTCGGGGCGTCGGCGGCAACGGCGTCGTCCTCGGCCTCGAGCTCGCGAGCGAGCTGGTCGACGACGGCCTTGCGCTTGCGGGGACGACGGGCGTAGAGGTCAGCCGTCGTGGGCTCTGCCAGCTCGGGCTCGGGCTCTGCAGCAGGCTCGGGCTCGACGGCAGTAGCAGGCTCTGTACCCTCGGCCTCATCAACAGCGCCTTCGCCCTCAGCAGCACCCTCGCTTGCGGCCTTCTCGGCAGCAAGACGGGCGCGACGCTCGGCAAAGGTCTCCTTCTTGGCGGGCGCTGCCGTCTCGGCGGCATCCTCGTCCGCATCGGAATCGTCGTCGGTCGCAGCAGTCTTCTTGGGCTTGACCGGGGCCGACGCGGCCTCGCTCACCGGATCGATAATCTCGGACTGAACAACGGCCGTCATCTTTTCCTGCGTCTCGCGGAACTGACGGATGGCACGGCCGATCGTGCGGCCCATCTGCGGGAGCTTATCCGGGCCAAACAGCAAAAAGCCGAAGACCACGATGATCGCGAGCTCACCCTCTCCAATACCAAACACACATCCCTCCAAGGCTCGATGTGAGTCGAGCCCGCACCGCGCCATTCGGCCGGAACTCGTCTATTCATTCGGTCAAGTATAGCGCCCGGACGCCAAAACGTCCGAGCGCATCACAAACATATGCCAAACGGCACGCCCTTTTGGGGGCAAAGATTATGCAGCGGTGATCGAAATCTCCTGGTCGACACCCAACAGCTGGACCACGCGCATCACCGGGGGCTGCACATTGGTGCAGCTAAAGCGCTTGCCGTGGTCGACCGCGTGGTGCGCGGCGCCCACGAGCACGCCAATGCCCGTCGAATCGATGTAGCTCACCTGGGCAAAATCGAGCTCAACGGCCTCGGTGGGCTGCTCGAGCGCCAGGTCGATGGCATTGCGCAGGCTATCGGCGTTAGAGATATCGATCTCGCCGGTTACCTTAATGGTGTAGAGCTCTGGCGTGGGGTTGGTGGAAATACCCAAATCCATGTATACGCTCCTTTACGTATCGAAAGTGCGGATAGTACGGGAAGCCGCGCGTTAGGCGCGCTCGGCACGCGCAAGCTCGGCAGCGACGAGCTTAACGGCCAGCACCAGCACATCGAGCGCGGCCTCCAGGTCCTCGACCGTGGGATAGCTCGGCGCGATGCGGATGTTGGTGTCGCGCGGGTCCTTGCCATAGGGCCAGGTAGCACCGGCCGGTGTGAGCTTGACGCCCAAGTCGGCGCAAAGCGCGGCGACCTTTTGGGCCGAGCCCTCGGGACCATCAAAGCTCACAAAGTAGCCGCCGCGGGGATGCGTCCAGGTGGCGCAACCCGTGTCGCCCAGGCCCTCGGTGAGCTTGCGCTCGACGGCCTCAAAGCGCGGGCGCAGGAACTCGGCGTGCTTTTTCATGTGCTCCTTGACCGCCTCGATGGTGGGAAGGAAGCGCACGTGGCGCAGCTGGTTGAGCTTGTCGGCGCTGATGAGGCCGGCCTTCAGGCGCTTGGAGAACTCGGCGATAACCGCGGGGCTCGCACCGATAAAGCCGATGCCGGCGCCCGGGAAGGTGATCTTGGACGTCGAGGCAAAGGCCACCACGCGATCCTCGGTGCCCGCCGTGCGGGCGAGGTCAAAGATATTTGCGAGCTCGTCGGTCTCGTCGTACAGGTCGTGCACGCAGTAAGCGTTGTCCCAGAAGATGCGGAAATCGGGCGCGGCCGTGGGCATCTCGACCAAGCGGCGCACAGTGTCCTCGCTAAAGGTGATGCCCGTGGGGTTGGAATACTTGGGCACGCACCAGATACCCTTGATGGAATCGTCGGCGGCAACCAGGCGCTCGATCTCGTCCATGTCGGGGCCGTTGTCGGTCATCGCGACGGGGACGTTCTCGATGCCCAGATCGGCGGTGATGCCAAAGTGGCGATCGTAGCCGGGAACAGGGCACAGGAACTTGACCTTCTTGCCGTCGTGCGCTGCCTCGTAAGCCTCCCAAGGGTCGCTGCCGCACGAGCCGCAACGCCAGAACATACCGGCGATATCGTGCTCGATCAGCAGGCTCGATGAGCCCAGTACGAGCGTCTGCTCGGCAGGACAACCCAGGAACTCCCCCGCCAGCTTGCGTGCCGAGGGAATGCCCTCAAAGCAGCCGTAGTTGGAGCAGTCGACGTTGCCGTCATGCAGATCGGCATCGGCATTGAGGATATCGAGCATGGGTCGAGAGATGTCCACCTGGGAGGGCGACGGCTTGCCGCGGGCCATGTCGAGCGCCAGGCCCTTGGCCTTGACCTCGGCGACCTCGGCTTTGAGCGCCTCGATGGCGGCATCGAGTTCGGTGGTTTCCATCTTCTGGTAGATCGTCTGCATGGGGTGCGACCTTTCGCGAAGCAGTACGTTGCAGTTCGTCTAAGTATAGACCGCCATCGTCGCAACGTTATGAAGCCGTGATAGATTAAGTTCATCGCAATCAATTACGAATCGCCGCGCATGCCGGCGTGGGGCGCCCAAGGAGGCACTATGGAGTACGGATCGTTTCAGGCCGAGGAATTCGGCGACTTGCAGCGCCTGGTCGACGGACTGTTTTACGACCGCCACGCCATCGACCGCCTGGATCTGATCGTACAGGCCGAAATCTTGGACCTGGCGCCCGACCTCATGGAGATCGTGAACCTTTTGCCGCCCGGCTACTACGACCGCCAGTCACTTTGCGACCAGCTCAACTCCGCCTTGGCCGCCCACGGCTGGGGCGCCGTCTACGGAACGGTGGAATAAGCCTCGAGGCCGGCGATTTGGCCCGCTTCCCGACCTTGGCGAGGCTTGTTTTAGGGCTTGTGGCCAAAAAAGGGCAAATATGAGTACTGTTACCTTTTTAGTAGCAGCGATTCTTGGTCGAAATCGGCAAAACTCGACTTGAAACTTCCTAATCACCGTCAGCTAGCGCCAAATTGGAAGTCGATGGTCACTCATTAACGTACAGTTCTTATAACTTTGTTCATTATTTTCCGCACCTAAAATGATACGCCGTTTGTGACAGTACTCACAAACGGCGTTTTTTGACCACTGGCGTGTCTGGCAGGCGGCAAGCACCGCCCGAATCCGCATTTTGAACGCGCCCGAATCGGTTCTGGAGCCGGTTTTCGCGCTCTTACTCGTCTTTGGGCGAGGGATGCTTGCAGACCACGCTCATGTAGATCATGCCGAGCACGGCTGCGGTGACCGAACCGGCGAGAATAGCGGCCTTGGCTGCAAGAACCTCAAACTGGGCCGTCGGGAAGGCAAGGCCGCTGATGAGAATCGACATGGTAAAGCCGATACCGCCCAGAATGCCCACGCCGGCAATCATGTGCCAGTTGACATTGTGCGGCAGCTCGCAGGCCTTAAGCTTAACCAGGGCAAACGTCATACCAAAGATGCCGATCGGCTTGCCCAGCAGCATGCCAAAGTACACGCCGAGCGTCACCGGGTCGGTGAGCAGCGTGCTCATGTCCACGCCCACTAAGCGAACCTGAGCGTTTACGAACGCAAAGATCGGCAGGATCACAAAGTTGACCGGCGTGGAGATCAGACGCTCCATGCGGATAAGCGGCGGGGTCACGCGGTGCATGACGCGCTCGACCTTGGTTGTCGAGACGGTAAAGTCATGCTGGCCCAGGATGTGTGCCTCATCATCGTAGCGGTCATCGAGCAGCGGCAGGCACTCGCCCAGCCAATCGGTGAGGCTATCGAGCTTGACGCCACACTTGGCCGGGATGGTAAAGGCCAAGATGACGCCAGCAAGCGTGGCATGTACGCCGCTCTTGAACATGCAGAACCACAGCAGCAGCCCCAGTACCGAATACGGGGCAAGGCGGTAATGCTGCGTCTTGTTGAGCCACACGAGCGCGCAGGTCACAAGCGCGGCGGCGCCCAACCAAAACGGATTGGGGCTCTGACCGTAGAAGATGGCGATGGCAGCGATGGAGATGAGGTCG
Source organism: uncultured Collinsella sp. (assembly GCA_900550415.1). Lineage (GTDB taxonomy): Bacteria > Actinomycetota > Coriobacteriia > Coriobacteriales > Coriobacteriaceae > Collinsella. Next base: position 5,034 of record URSO01000017.1, on the reverse strand, counting down.
TCGGCGATGGCGAGCGTCGAGAAGAACACGCGCACGCCGTTGGGCACGCGATTGCCCAAAAGCGACAGCACGCCCAGCGCAAAGGCAATATCGGTTGCCATGGGGATGGCCCAACCGTTGCGGGCGCCGGCATGGTTAAAGATCAGGTAGATGCAGGCGGGAACGACAACGCCGCCCACGGCCGCCAGCATGGGAAGCATGGCCTGACGCGGATTCTTGAGCTCACCGACCGTCATCTCGTACTTAAGCTCGATGCCCACCAACAAAAAGAAAATCGCCATGAGGAAGTCGTTGACGAAAAGCTCAACGGTGAGACCGGCCGTAAGGTTGCCCAGACCCACATACAGCGGGGTCTCCAAAAAGTGATGGATGGCCTCGTAGGCATCGGTATTGGCGCAAATGACGGCGGCGATGGCGGCGAAGACCATGACGGCGGCGGAAATCGTACCGTTCTCGGCGATGCGCTCCCAGATGTCGTGACGTTCAAAGCGCTTGCGCTCACGAACGTTGAACAGCTGCTCAGTTGCTGCCATGGGCGGCTCCTTTCACGGGAAAGCTCCCGTCTTAAAAAAGCACGGCCCGCCCAAGTGGCGGCGCCGCGCTCTAACGTATTACGCTTGCATCTAGCCTACCCTGCACGACAAGCACGCAGGCGTGGCCGAAAAGCGGAACCACAGGTTGAACATTATTTGCTCAACGGCACGGGCACGCCTGTCCAAGAGACTGCGCGGCGCCGTGCACAAAAAAACGACCGGAGCGCGGGGCGTCCGCGATCCGGTCGTGGCGTTCGGTCAACTAAACCTAGCAGGCGGCCATGATGGGGGCAGCGACCTGCTTCTTACGGGAGAGGACGCCCGGCATCCAGACGCCGTCGTGCTCGTCGGCAATGCCCAGGCCCTTCTGAGCAGCCTCGGTCTCGCCCTCGAGCAGGACCTGCGAGCCCTCCTCCATGATGTCGGTGATGCACAGGACAATGCCGTCAGCACCCTTCTCGGCGGCGTAGGCACGCATGGCCTCGCGAATCTCGTCGATCATGCCGAGCGCGCGGCTCTTGTCGACGGTCTCGTACTGGCCGATGAGCAGCTTCTTGCCGGCGGGCTCGAACATCTTGATGTCGTTGCCGACCATCTCGGCTGCGGTGAAGGAGCCGGACGGACGGGTAAGGAAGACCTCCATGCCAAACTTGACCGGGTCGACGCCCACCTGCTCGCCGAGCTTGGCGGCGACGACGCGGTCGACGGCGGTGGTGGTGGGACTCTTGAGCATGAGCGTATCGGTCATCATGGCCGAGAGCAGCAGCTTGGCCTGGACGTCGGAAAGCTCAACGCCGAGCACGTCGGCGAGCTTGGTGACGATGGTGCAGCTGGAGCCCCAGGGCAGGCAGATGTAGTGCAGCGGGCCGGCGGTCTCGAAGTCGCCGATGCGGTGATGATCGACGACGCCAAAGACCGTGGCATCCTTAAGACCGGCGACGGACTGGGCGGACTCGTTGTGGTCGGTGAGGACGACGAGCTGACCGGCCTCGACGGACTCGATCACGCGGGGCTCGGCAATGCCGGCATCGGCGAGCAGCTTGGCGGACTCGGCCGGAAGCTGGCCCAGAGCGCAAGCCTCGTAGGTGTTGCCAGCATACTCAACCTGGTTAAGCAGCTGGGACAGGACGACGGCGCTCATAATGGCGTCGTTATCGGGGTTCTGGTGACCAAAGACAAGAACGTTTGCCATGGATTTCCTCCACTTGATATGTGTACTTGGACGTAGCTATGGTAGCACGCTGACGCCGAACCTTATGAGACGGAAGGGTCGCGGCACAATTTGGGGCAAGCGCTGAGGCGAGGTCAGGGACGAAGCCTGTCCCCCTTTCACCACCTGCCCCCGCACCAGCTATTTACCGGCGGCGCGCAGGGCTACGTAAGCGGCACCGATGATGCCGGCGTCGTTGCCGAGCGAAGCGACCTTAATGGGCGTCTCGCGCGAGGCGGAGAGCGCGTACTGCTTAAAGTGCTCGCGGACCTTGTCGAGGTAGACATCGGCCGAAGCGGAAGCACCGCCGCCGATCAGGAACATCTCGGGATCGACCACGTTGGCAATAAGCGCCAGGGCGCGGCCGAGATAGTCGGCCATGGTATCGGCAGCTGCCAGCGCGAGCTTGTCACCCTCGCGGCAGGCCTGGAACACGTCCTTGGAATCAGAAGGCCCGGTGAGCTCGATGGGCTCGACGCCCGCCTTCTTGCACTCGGCAAGGTAGTTACTCACCACGCCGGTGGCGCTGGAATACTGCTCCAGATGGCCATGGCCGCCACAGCCGCAGGTGCGCTCCTCTTCGGGGTTCAGGCACATGTGGCCAATCTCGCCGCCGGCACCCACAACGCCCGATACCACGTCGCCGTTAACGATAACGCCACCGCCCACGCCGGTACCGATGGTGACCATCACCACGTTCTGTACGCCCTTGGCAGAGCCGAGCCAGGCCTCGCCCATGGCAGCGGCGTTGGCATCGTTTTCGTACTTAACGACCGCGTCGGGGCAGTGCTCCTGAATGGCGACTCTTAGCTCGGGCAGGTTAATGGCAATGTTGGCCTTGACCTTGGCATCGCCCGATGCCGGGATGGGGCACGGAACGGCCAGGCCAATACCCGCCACAAAGGCGCGCGGAATCTGGGCCTTGGCGACCACCTGGTCGATAGCCTCGGTCACCGCGGCAAAGCCCGCGGCGTCAACGATAGGAGGCGTGGGCACGCTGGCCTTGGCAAGCAGGTTGCCGTCCTCGTCGAACAGGCCTTCCTTAACCGAAGTGCCGCCAACGTCGATGCCGATATAGTACTGCTTAGGTTCCATGGGAGCCCACCTTTCTCGTTTAAACATTGCCTGTATGGTACCGCTCCCCAGGCAAAAACCTGTCAAAAAGGGACAGGTTTGTTTTGGCAGGTTTTATCTGGGAAAACGCAAGGCATGAAATTCGGTTCGCTGGGCGGCAAAACGGCCCAACCCCGTCCTCGAGCCAATCAATTTGCTCAATACCACATTATTCGAATGCATATTCATTTAGAGCGCTCTAGTTGATATAGAAAAGCGTTTTTTGATTATATCTTTCTCGAACTTTTCAAAAACGCAATAGGGATGCTTAGGCGTGGACTATACTTTCGTTTGTACTCAATCAAGCCGGAAAGGAGGTTCCATGATTCCCAAATACGAGGCAATAGCTGCAGATATCCGTCGAAGCATCGAGGACGGCGCTCTAAAGCCGGGCGACAAGCTGCCCACCGTCGTTGAGTTCTGCGAGCTCTATAGCGTTTCCAAAATCACCGTCAAACGAGCTATTGAGCAGATTACCGATGAAGGTCTTGTTACCAGCCGGCGCGGATCGGGCACCTACGTTAAGGACACGGCGGGGCTTCCCGGCCAGGCGTTTTTCCAGGGCAAGAACGATCGCTCCCAGGGCTTTTCGTATGAGCACCGCGGGGAGAAGGTGACCTCGGTGGTCTACGATTTCTCGATTGTCAATCCGCCAGCAGACGTCGCTGCCCAGCTGGGAATTGCCGAGGACGACTTTGCCTATCACATCGTGCGCGTGCGCCAGGTCGACGAGAAGCCCATCGTTATCGAGTACACCTACATGCCCCTCGAGCTGATTCCGGGCCTTAAAAAGAAAGACCTGTATGGATCGGTCTACAGCTTCATCCGCAAGCAATGCGGGCTGAAGATTTCGAGCTTCCACCGCACCATTCGCGCCGTAGCGGCAACCGAGGAAGAGGCTGAGCGCCTGGACACCAAACCCGGCTCTCCCCTGCTCGAGCTCAACCAGATTGGCTTTTTGGATAGCGGCACCGCCTTTGAGCATTCGATCTCGCGCAACGTTGGTGACCGCTTTGAGCTGCACAACGTAACGTTGGCATAGGTTTTTGTAGTCATGCGGGCGCTCGTTACGGCTCGTTTAGAGTGGGCGGCCGCGCAACACCATGGGGGTATGAACATGTCCGATTTGATTAAACTGACGCCGATCTTTCACGAGAAGATCTGGGGCGGCCGCCAGCTCGAAACCGTATTTGGTTATGACATTCCCGAGGGCCCCATCGGTGAGTGCTGGGCCATCTCGGCACACCCCAACGGCGACTGCCAGATCGCTGAGGGCCCGTATACAGGCCACACGCTTTCGTGGCTGTGGGCCGAGCACCGCGAGCTCTTTGGCAACTGCGAGGGCAAGGAGTTCCCGCTGCTCATTAAGATTCTGGACGCCAAGGACGACCTTTCGATCCAGATCCATCCCAACGACGAGTACGCCGCCGAGCACGAGAACGGCAGCCTGGGCAAAACCGAGTGCTGGTATGTGCTGGACTGCGAGCCCGGCGCCACAATCATCGTCGGCCAGCGCGCCAAGGACCGCGCCGAGGCTGCACAGATGATCGAAGACGGCCGCTGGGACGACATGCTCAACGTGCTGCCGATCCACAAGGGCGACTTTTTCCAGATTGATTCCGGTACCGTCCACGCCATCAAGACCGGCACGCTCATTTTGGAGACGCAGCAGTCGAGCGACGTGACGTATCGCCTGTACGACTACGACCGTCCCGGCACCGACGGCAAGCTGCGCCCGCTGCATATTGAGCAGAGCCTCGACTGCATCGACTTTGATGTTCAGGCACCGACCGACGGCACCGTGACCGCGCCCGAGGTCGACGGCGTGACCGAGCTCGAGTCTAACTCCTGCTACACCGTCGATCGCGTGCGCGTCAACGGCAGCAAGACCCTCGACCAGCACTGGCCCTTCATGTGTCTGTCGGTCATCGACGGCGAGGGCACCGTGTGCGGCGAGCCCGTTCACAAGGGCAGCCACCTGCTGGCCCCGAGCACCGTCAGCTCCATCGACCTCGAAGGCAAGATGGAACTGATCATCAGCCACCTGTAAGCTACCGGTCCCCGAGCGCTCGCCGGGACGGGGCGCGGGGTTTGGTCGCCTGCTCGGACAGTCCCGCTCGCACGGAGAGCACATTAAGTGCTCTCCGGCTCGTGCGGAACTCGCGATCGACCAAACCC
>URSO01000016.1 GCA_900550415.1 uncultured Collinsella sp. | reverse complement strand
TCGGCTCGTGCGGAATCTACGAAAACCTTGCGCCTGGCCTTCGGCGGCGCGGCCTGCGGTGACTTTGGGGCAGCCCGTTTTCCCGTTGGCCGGCGCCCCCACTCATAAGCCTTAAGTCGGTGGGCTGATGTGTTGCGTCCCTGATGGCTACAGGGTTGAAACGAAGGTGGACAGGCGGCGGAGGCCTTCGTCTAGGTCTTTGTCGGAAACGCAATAGCTGAGGCGGACGTGGCCTTCGGTGCCGAAGCAGTCGCCCGGGACTAGGGCTACGTTTGCCTCTTCGATGGCTTTGATGCAGAAGTCTTCGCTGGTTAGGCCGAACTTTTTGATGCTCGGGAAAGTGTAGAAGGCTCCTGCGGGCTCTACTACGTCGAGGCCCATGGCGTTTAAGGCTGCGAGTACGCGTTCGCGGCGGGCTCGGTAGACTTTGAGCATAGGGGTTGGGTCGACGGTCAGGGCTCGCATTGCGGCGTCCATTTCAAATGAAACGGCGCTCGATACTTGGTATTGGTGGGCCTTTGCGATCTCGGCGATGACGGGGGCTGCCGCTGCGAGCCAGCCCAAGCGCCAGCCGGTCATGGCCCAGGGCTTGGAGAAGCTCTCGATGACCACCATCTGCTCGCGTAGCTCCGGGTGGCGATGGGCGAAGCGCTCGTAGCCGTCCACGTAGACCAGGCGGTTATATACGTCGTCGCAGATTACGTAGATGCCCGCCTGCTCCGCTACGCGCGCCACGGCGTCGAGCGATGCCGCGTTGAGAATGCAGCCCGTGGGATTGTTGGGCGAGCAGATAACGATGGCCTTGGTCGCCGGAGTCACACAGGCGCGAAGCGCTTCCTCGTCAATCTGAAATTGCGCAGGCTCCGTATCCAAAAAGACCGCTTTGGCGTGATTGGCCACGACAATGCTCTCGTACAGGCCAAAGGCCGGCGTGGGGATAATAACCTCGTCGCCGGGGTTGAGCATAGCCATGAATGTTGCCGACAGGGCCTCAGTCGCGCCGTCGGTCAGGATGACCTCGTCTGCCGAAAACGTAAGGCCCGCATCCCCCATGTAGGCAGACAGCGCCTCGCGCAGGGCGGGGCGACCGTTGTTGGGCGGATAGTGCGTGTCACCGCGGTCCAACGCGGCGGTCACCTCGACGCTAATCACATCGGGCGTGGGAAAGTCGGGCTCGCCGAGCGCGAGCGCGATGCACCCCGGATGCTGGGCGGCGAGCGCGTTGATCCGGCGGATACCGGAGGGCTTAAGCGTGGCAAGCGAGGTGTTCATGGGCAGACGCATGGCATTCCTTTCGTAAGGGTTGCACTAGGATAGCGCGGCGAGGCGCTGCCAGACGGTGTAACCTAAACGGAAACCAACCGGAAAGGAGGCGGCATGGAGACGACCGCGCGCGGCGATGTACCAAAAACACTGCATAGCATCGCGTTTGTCAGTATTCCCGATAGCGCCGATCTTGAGTTTTTGCTCTGGGACCTTCAGGATGCCATCGCAGCCTATGCGCAGCTTTCCGGCACCGCACTCCCCCATCCAGTCGACTTGAAGGCGAATAGCGCCGATACCGCCGATGGCATCGTGCTCGCCGTTGAGGATATGCCCGATGACGAGGCAATGACAGACATCGAGAAGGCACTCAATCGCTTTGGCGATACGGGGACGCGCGTCTATGTCGTCGTTCAGGCCATCTACGAGCGTACCGAGGGGGCGCGCATGCTCATCGAGCGCCTGCGCCAAGCTTGCGAACTCCGTAGGCTAACGTGGTGCGGCGGCGTTATCGCCTGCACCGGCAGCGGCATCGCAGCGCTTCGCCATTCCCCACGCATGGGCCTCTTGCGCCGACCATTTTCGGAAGCGATGGATAAGCTCGTGGGCGCTGTGCGCATGGGCTGCTCGGTTGAGCATGCGCAGCTGCTTGGCGGTGGCAATGCAGGTAGCGTCGACGCCGACGGCATGGTGCGTGTCGAGCCCGCGCTGCCCGCGCCGATCTGGCGCACCATCATCAAACGCCTCGGCGCCCACGCTCAATCAAATATCTAAATTAGAGAGCAGCCCAGTCAACTGCCTCGCGCCAGCGCTCGACAAGGCGCTCCAGACGCCAAGCCGCATTGGCAGGACTTGTCGAGGGCGGGACGATGGCGGGCAGCCCGGTGCGTTCTTGTAGATAGCGTTTGTAGAGTCGCCCTGCCGTACCGCCGTTACAGACAACGACCTCGATCGGCGCGGCATCGGTAATGCGCTCGATATGTGCCGGCACAACGTTGCGAATGCTCGCGTCGCTCGAGCCCTTAATGTCGCAGCCCTCGATTGCATCCCACAGGGCCACGCCGCCGTTCAGCAGCATGGCCCGCTTGGCGGCAATTGAGGCGTCGAGCGTCGCGGGCTCACCGCTTGCCAAAGGATCGCCCTCGTTGGGCGGCACAGGCACACCGAGGCACGCAGCCATCACACGCCAAAAGCGATTCTGAGGGTTGCCGTAATAAAAGGCATTTGCACGCGAGAGCACCGAGGGAAACGACCCTAGCACCAAAACGCTCGAGCGCTCGTCAAACACGGGTTCAAACCCATGCTCAATATGTTGATAGCCCTCGTCGGACGCAGCCATGGCCTAGGCCCTCAGCAGATAACGCACCTCGTAGGGCGCAAGCTCAAGGGCACCCGTCAGCTCAACCGTGGGCGCGCCGTCGGCCAGCAGGTCGACAAAGGACCCATTGAGCTCGCCGGCGCCAAAGGCGTAAGGCTCGCCCACGGCGTTCACCGCCACGAGCACCGTCGCGTCATCACAGGCGCGCTCGAACAGCAGCTGCTTGTTCTGGATCACCACGTTGCGATAGGCACCATAGTTGAGGGCACGGGCCGCCGCGTCGTCTGCCGAGCGCAGGTGCGCGAGCTGCTTGATGAAGGCCGTCAGCTCGTTGGGCGCAGGCTCATCGAGCGCAGGTCGCAGCGCCCAGTCGCCATCGGGGCCACCCTTTTCGCCAGGAATCCCCCACTCGCTGCCATAGTAGACGCACGGAATGCCCGGCATGCCAAAGAGCATGCCATAAGCGGGGCGCAGACAGGACTTGTCGGTAAGGATGCTCGCCAGGCGCGGCACATCGTGGTTGTCGACAAACGACAGCAGATGCTTGCCGCGATAAATGCACCACGGGTCACCGCCAAACTGGCGATGCAGCGAGTGGGCGATCTCGAACATGTTGACCGAGTTAAAGCTGGAGTACAGGCCCTTGTAGCACTCGTAGTTGGTGCAGGAGTCAAGCATCTCGTCATTGACGATCTGGTTGTAGTCGCCGTGGAGCGTCTCACCAATCAGCACAAAATCGGGCTTGAGCTCACGGGTAAAAGTATGCAGGCGGCGCATAAAATCGCGATCGAGCATATAGGCGACGTCCAAGCGCAGGCCGTCGATGCCAAAGCCCTCGGCCCAGCGACGCACGGACTCAAGCAGGTAATCGACCACGGCGGGGTTTTGCAAGTTGAGCTTCACAAGCTCAAAATGGCCTTCCCAGCCCTCGTACCAAAAGCCGTCGCCATAGCAGGAGTCGCCGTCAAAGCTAATGTGAAACCAGTCCTTGTAGGGCGAGTCCCACTTGCGCTCCTGAACATCGCGGAAGGCCCAAAAACCGCGACCGACATGGTTGAAGACGGCATCAAGCACCACACGGATGCCATGGGCATGCAGTGTCTCGCACACGGCGGCAAAGTCGGCATCCCCACCCAGGCGACGGTCGATATGGCGCAGGCTGCGCGTGTCGTAACCGTGACTGTCGGATTCGAGCGGCGGGTTAATGAGCACAGCACCGATGCCGAGCTCTTGCAGGTAGTCGGCCCATTGGGCAATCTTCATTATGGGCGCATCGGGGTTGGGCGCAGCGTTGGCAGCCTGGGCGAGTTCATCCTCGGCAACAGGGGCGGCGTTTTCGCGCGGAGCTCCGCAAAAGCCCAGCGGATAGATCTGATAGAACGTCGTCTCGTATGCCCACATAGCAACCTCCCGGCAATCTTTCACGCAACGCCATCCATTGTATGCCCGCCGCGCATCCCCTCCCCCAAAATAAGTTGCGGTGAAATACGGACTGTTTGCCGGGTTTATTGGGCCCAGCAGTCTGTATTCCACCGCAACTGATGAGGGGACGTGATTAGGCGACGGGTTTGGCACGGTGTATGGCCGGGAACAGCACGGTGATGGCGAGGATGACGCCCACGACGGTAATCGCCCCGCCCACGAAGCCGATCCAGGCGATACCGGGACCCGAAACCACGGCGCCGCCGATTGCGGTGCCCGTGCCAATGCCCAGGTTAAACAGGCCCGAGAAGATCGACATGGCGACGGCCGACGAGTCTGCCGGCGTGTACTTGATGAGCTCGGCCTGAAACGCCACATTGAAGGCCGTGGAGCAGCAGCCCCATAGCGCGCAAACAGCGAGAACGGCGACGAGCGACGGTGCAACCGGACCCATGAGCAGCAGGGCCACAGGCACGCCGGAGAGTGTGATAGCCAAGAACGGAAAGCGATGCCCATCGAACAGGCGGCCAAACAGCCAGCTTCCGAGCAGACCAGAGCAGCCAAACGCCGTCAGCGTCATGGTAATAGCGCTTGCGTCGACATGCGCGACCTGTGCCAGGAACGGCTCGATATAGCTGTAACCCGCGTAGTAGCCGGTCGCCATAAAAACCGTGACCGCGTAGAGCGCGACCAGGAACGGGTTCTTGAGCAGCTCGGGCAGCTGCTTGAGCGTAAAACGCTCGCCCGCTGGCATGGTGGGGAACACCGTGGCCTGGTAGACGACCGCGACAGCAGACAGCGCTCCGACCACGGCAAACGTCATACGCCAGCCCACGGCCAGGCCAATGGCGCGGCCGAGCGGCAGGCCAAAGATCTGCGCGATGGACGAGCCCGTAGCGATCATGCTGATGGCGAGCGCCCCGTGGCGTGTGTCAACCAGGCGCGACGCCATGATCGAGGCGACCGACCAGAACACGGCATGCGCGCAGGCGACCACCAGGCGCGCGCAGACCAGGATGGGATAGGTGGGTGCCACAGCGGACAGGAACTGGCCGAGCGAAAACACGGCCAAAACGCCCAGCAGCATCCGCTTGAACTCAAAGCGCGAGGCAAACACCATAAGCGGCAGCGACAGCAGCATGACGCCCCAGGCATAGACCGAGATCATGATGCCTGCCTGGGCCTCGGTGAGCGAGAAGGACGCGGCGATATCAGTCAGAAGGCCGATGGGCATGAACTCCGACGTGTTGAATACGAACGCGCAGCAGGCGAGCCCGATAAGCGGGAGCCACTGCTTGAGTGAGATGCCATCTTGTCTTGCCTGAGCCATGTAGAAACCTCTCCGATTGTCTTGAGCGGTGGGCGATTATATAGCAACGGCCCCGCATCCGTCAGTACAGATGCAGGGCCGCAATCAACTCAATACACAGAGGTTGCGCCGTCAATTAATAACTAAGCCAGCCCCAGCAATATGCCCGCCGAATGCACGACAAACGCCACGATCCAGGCGACCGTCACCTGAAACGCGAACACGGCAACGGCATAGCGCGCGCCCAACTCGCTCTTGACGGCGCCGATGGACGCCACGCAGGGCGGGTACAGCAGCGTAAAGACCAGGAACACGTAGGCGGTAAACGGCGAAAACATGGTCGACAGTGCCGCGGGCGAGGTCGCGCCCAAAAGCACCGTGAGGGTCGAGATGACGCTCTCCTTGGCAATAAGTCCCGTGACGAGTGCCGTCGAGGCGCGCCAGTCGCCAAAGCCGAGCGGCGCCAGCAGCGGAGCGATGATGCTACCCAGACCGGCAAGCAAGCTTTGCGACTGATCGGCGACCACATTAAAGCGAATATCGAACGTCTGCAGGAACCAGATGACCACCGTAGCGACAAAGATAATGGTAAAGGCCTTGGTGATAAAGTCCTTGGCCTTATCCCATGCCAGCATCACCGTCGTCTTGACGCTCGGCAGGCGGTAGTTGGGAAGCTCCATGATAAACGGTACCGGGTCGCCCTTAAATGCCGTGCGATTGAGCACCAGGGCGGCAATGCAGCCGACCACGATACCGATCAGATAGAGCGAGACCATGGCGGGAACTGTCGCCTGCGGGAAAAACGCCCCGCACAGCAGACCGTAGACCGGCAACTTGGCCGAGCAGCTCATGAACGGCGTGAGCATAACCGTCATCTTGCGGTCGTGCTCGGACGGCAGCGTGCGGGTCGACATGATTGCCGGCACGGTGCAGCCAAAACCAACGAGCATGGGCACGAAGCTGCGGCCCGACAGACCAAAGCGGCGCAGCACCTTATCCATGACAAAGGCCACACGCGCCATGTAGCCCGAGTCTTCCAGAATGGAGAGGAACAAAAAGAGCACGACGATAATCGGCAGGAAGGTCAGTACGCTGCCCACGCCCGTAAGCACGCCGTCGACAGCCAGTGAGCGCACCACGTCGTTGGTGCCGAACGCCTTGAGGCCCGCATCGGCCGAGGCGATGATGGCAGCGATGCCGTCCTCCATGAGTCCCTGCAACGCCGCGCCGATCACGCCAAACGTCAGCCAAAAGACGAGGCCCATGATCACCAGAAACGCCGGAATGGCCGTGTAGCGACCCGTCAGGATGCGGTCGATCTTAACGGAGCGCACGTGCTCGCGGCTCTCGTGCGGCTTGACGACGCAACGCCCACACACGTCGCCGATAAAGCTAAAGCGCATATCGGCCAGCGCGGACAGGCGGTCGGTGCCGGCCTCGCCCTCCATCTGGGTAATGATGTGCTCGATGGCGTCAAGCTCGTTGCGATCCAGGTGAAGCGCCTCGGTCACCAGCTCGTCGCCCTCAACCAGCTTGGTCGCCGCAAAACGCACCGGGATATGCGCCGTCGCGGCGTGGTCCTCGATAAGGTTAGCAATGCCGTGGATGCAGCGATGCAGCGCGCCGCCGTCTGGACCATCGGGCGCGCAAAAGTCCAGGCGGCCGGGACGCTCGCGGAACCGCGCCACGTGCAGAGCGTGCTCCACCAGCTCGCCGATACCCTCGTTGCGGGCAGCGCTAATGGGGACAACAGGCACGCCCAACAGGCTCTCGAGCAGGTTGACGTCCACGGCGCCGCCGTTGGCCGTCACCTCGTCCATCATGTTGAGCGCAATGACCATGGGACGGTCGAGCTCCATGAGTTGCAGCGTCAAATACAGGTTGCGCTCGATGTTGGTGGCGTCGATGATGTCGATGATGGCATCGGGATGCTCGTCGAGGATGAATTGGCGGCTGACGATCTCCTCGCCTGTGTACGGCGACAGCGAATAGATGCCGGGCAGATCGGTGACGCTCGCCTCGGGGTGATTACGGATGGTTCCGTCTTTGCGGTCGACCGTCACGCCGGGAAAGTTACCGACGTGTTGGTTGGAGCCCGTCAGCTGGTTGAACAGCGTGGTCTTACCGCAGTTTTGGTTGCCGGCGAGGGCAAAATGCAGCGGCGAGCCCTCGGGCACGGCCGTCTTTGCCGCGCGGGGCGAATACGTTCCCTCGCCGAGCGCCGGGTGCTCCGTCGTGCCGATTGCGGCGTTAACGCGCGGGCCGGTATCGGTGTCGTGCACATCCACGAGCTCAATGCGGGCGGCATCGTCCTTGCGCAGTGTCAACTCGTAGCCACGCAGACGGATCTCGAGCGGATCTCCCATAGGGGCGTATTTCATCATGGTGACTTCGGTGCCCGGCGTGAGTCCCATGTCCAAAATATGCTGTCGGAGCGCCTGATCATCGGATGTCACCGATGCGACAACGGCGTCCTTTCCAATCTCGAGTGTATCGAGCTTCACGCGCTCATCCTTTCGTTAGACGCGGTTAACCGTTTACCGGGGCTAACCAACTCGTAACGACAAATGATAGCGCTCTGAACTATTTTATAAAGTCAAATACCGATGTTTACCTGCGCAAACTTTATGCGATGCGCCCCGAAAGCTCTTTGCGCATACCGCTCAGCGAGATCGAAACGGAACCCGACCGCGCGGTGGCAGTGAGTCGATCACCCTCGACTGACCCCGTGCATGTAAAGGGTGCCTTGCCCATCAAGACGTGGGAGATAGTACCCGAGAGCTCAAAGAAATCGCACTCAGCGCGGGCACCCGAGAGAGCGATATTGAGACCCCTGACGTTTAGTACTGCCCTGAGCACGCCGTTCACCCCATGTGAAAACATCACCTCGCCGCGTTTACTCCCCACCGGCGTCTGGGCCGAAACCACATACGTACCCTCAAGCATGGCTCCTCCTCTAAGCAGACTTTTTGAAACGGGCAAGTAGTCTACTTTTACATATGGCGCTCCAGGAAGCGGAAGGCTAGGCGAATCCATGGACGGACCGCCACCTGCTTGTCCTCGTTATCGACCGCGGTATTGGCGTTGCCGAGCGAAAGGCCGTGGCCACCCTGGTCAAAGACGTGCATCTCGCATGCAGCACCCTCCTCGGCCATGCGCCGCGCAAACGGGTAGACCTGCGCGACCGGCGCCGTCTTATCGTCCGAAACGCCCCACACAAAGGTCGGGGGCATCTGGCGCGAAACGTGCGTGGTAGGGCAAATGTCGGTCAGGTGCTCATCGGTCGCCTCGCCGCCCGTCACCATCGACAGATAGTCGTTGAGCAAATCGCGCCCTGTCTTGCCACCCGTCTTGGGCACGCGCAGGTCGATGCGCGGGTCGCGCGTCTGCATATCGCGCACATAGGCAAGGTCGAGCAACGGATAGCCCAGCACCACGGCGTCGGGACGAATATCCTCCGGACGGGCCCCGGCAAGGCCCGCGAATGATCCGGTCTTCCACTGCGTTGCCAACGAGGCACAGATCATGCCGCCCGCCGAGAAACCCACGATGCACACGCGCTTGGGATCGACATGCCACTCGTCGGCGTTGGCGCGCACGGTAGCGACCATCTTGGCGAGGTCCGCCTGCGGGTGCGGAAAGCTCACGTCGCCCGTGGCGCTCGTCACATAGTTGAGCACAAAGGCCTGGTAGCCGCGGTCCAAAAACGCAAACGCCACCGGGTCCTGCTCGTGCGGAGCGATATGCGTAAACCCGCCTCCGCCGCAGATGATCACCGCGGGGCGGCGGCCATTGGGCTTGTCGGGCAGCGGCTCGGCACCCAGATACGTAAACGTCGCCGGATAATCCTCGGTCGGCTCCTCGCCCCACAGCGCATGGTTCTCAATAATCATAGGTGCTCCCTCCGTGCGATTCGTGCGCACTCGTTTTTCGCACCTTAGCGTACCCCACTTGAGCCCGCGGCGCAGAAACACCCCCGCAATAAGTTGGCCTTCAACTGATATATCACAAAATCGCTGTTCAGAGGCATCGTTAAGCAGCGTAAAATAGGAGCGCTGACCGTGCTGGGAAACACGTACGAAACGTTTCCGGCAAACCACACGCGTGCAACATGCACGCCTGATACGTTGGAGGCATCTATGGGTCTGCTCGATTCGCTCAAGTCCACGTTCACTTCGTCGGGCGAGGCGTCCGTTCCGCCCGCAGCAAGCTTCGCCACCCGCGAAGGCGTCATCTACGCTCCCGTCAACGGCGTGCTCGTCAATCTGAGTGAGGTTCCCGACGAGACCATCGCCTCGGGCATGCTCGGCCAGGGCTACGGCATCGAGCCCATTACCGACACCATTTACGCCCCCGCCAACGGTCGCATCGGCGCCACCACCGTCACCAACCACTCCATCGGCATGATTACCGAGGACGGTCTTCGCGTGTTCATCCATGTTGGCCTGGGCACCGTGGAAATGAACGGCAAGGGTTTTGCCCGCTTTGTCGAGATGGGCGACACGGTCAAGGCCGGCCAGCCGCTCATCAGCTTCGATCGCGAGGCCATCAAGGCCGCCGGCGAGTCCCTGCAGTCCGTGGCCTACGAGCTGGCCCAGGTTGTCTACGCCGACGCTCAGCAGCAGACCGACGGTGCCGCCGGTGCCCAGCCGGCCGACGATGACGTCGTCGACGCCGACTACGAGGTTGTGGACGACGAGGACAAGTAATCATGTCCGCCCGTAAAGCTCGCACGGAGGCGGCCGCCGTTGGTGCCGCCCCCGTTGACTCTGAGGAGAAGGACGTGAAGATTCCCGTAGAGGCCGCAGGCGTTACCGAGGTCAACGAGGCCTCGGCCGCCGAGGCTGCCGAGAACCAGGTAGAGGATTCCAACAAGGAGGCGACGATGACCGAGGACGAGATGGTGGAAGCTGCTATCCGCGCCGGTGAGGAAGCCGCCGACAACGACTTTAAGCTCAAGTTCGAGCAGGCCCAAAAGGAGCTTGCCGACGTGCGCCGTGAGCTCGATGCCGCGGCAGAGGCTCAGAAGGCCGCCGAGGACAAGGCAAAGGACGCCACCGAGCGCACCGCCCGTCTACAGGCCGACTGGGAGAACTTCCGTCGCCGCACCGCCAACGAGCGCATCGCCGAGCGCGAGCGCGCGACCGAGAAGCTTGTCACCGCGCTATTGCCGGTGATCGACGATATCGAGCGCGCTATCGACCATGCCCGCAGCCAAGAGCTTTCCGACGACTTTAAGCAGTTCGTCGATGGCGTCGATGCGGTACATGCCAAGCTGCTCGATGTGTTTGCGCACGAGGGCGTTGAGCCCATCGACCCCAAGGGCGAGGCGTTCGATCCGCTCGAACACCAAGCCGTGGGGCGTGTCGAGGACGCATCGCAGTACGACGAGACCGTCAACGACGTGTACCAGAAGGGCTACCGCATGGCGGACCGCATTCTGCGCTCTGCGATGGTGACGGTGACCTACGGTGGCGAGAAGCGCCCCGCACCGGAGCCCGAAGCGGCGCCCGAGGATGCCGCGGCCGATACGGCCGAGGGCACCGAGGAGTAATTGAGAAGGGCCCCGGGGCAACACCCGGGGCCCTTTCTGGCCAAGTGCCATGTGACAGCATGAACCGCCGTCCGCAGGGACGGCGGATGTAACAGGAGAGGAGCTACGATGGCTGCAGGCAAAACCTTCTATGACATCCTGGGCGTATCCAAGAGCGCCTCCGACAAAGAGATCAAGAGCGCGTTTCGCAAGCTCGCGCAAAAATATCACCCCGATGCCGGCGGCGACGAGGCCAAGTTTAAGGAGATTAGCGAGGCCTACGAAACGCTTTCGGACGAGAAGAAGCGCAAAGAGTACGACCAGATGCTCATGTTCGGCGGCATGCCGGGCGCGGGCGGCGCGTATAGCGGTGGCTACGGCGCCGGTGCCGGCGCGAGCGGCTGGGGCGATATCTTTGACAGCATCTTTAGCGGCAACGGCGCCTGGGGCAGCGATTGGGGCTCGGGCTTTGCCGGGGCTGCGGGTGCTGCCGGTGCGGGCGCGGGCCGCAACCGCGCGCGCAAGGGCGGCGACCTGTCGCTGACCGTCGACGTAACGGCCGAGGACGCGTTTCGCGGCGTGACGCACAAGGTCACCTACCGCATTCCCTCGACGGGCGAACAGCAGACCATCACGGTCTCGGTGCCTGCGGGTGCGGTCGACGGCGGCAAATTGCGTTACAAGCGCCGTGGCGAGTACGGCGTTGCCGGAGGCGAGCGCGGCGACCTGGTCGTGACCACGCACGTGGAGGAGCATCCGCTATTTAAGCGCAAGGGCGCCGATGTGACCATGGAGGTGCCGATCTCGGTCTACGAGGCGGCGCTCGGCTGCACGGTGGATGTGCCCACGCCCGGCGGCGCGACGGTTCGTCTGAAGGTGCCCGCTGGCACCCAGACGGGCAAGAAGTTCCGCTTTAAGGAGATGGGTGCGCCCGACGTTAAGCATCGCGGCCGCACAGGTGCGCTGCTCGTCGAGATCAAGGTGCAGGTTCCCTCGAACCTGTCCGACGATGAGCGCGATGCCATGACCAAGCTGCGCGAGGCCGACACGCGCGATTATCGCGAGAAGGTCAACCGTTACAAGGCGACGTTCTAGTTTGGTTGCGTGGCCTACGGGCTGGCCGCAGGCTTATGGTGGAGATGTGCGAGACGGAAAGGGGTCAGGTAGCATGGCCGAGGACAATAGGAACAAACCGCTGTATATGATCAGCGTGGCGGCCGAGCTGACCGGCATGCACCCGCAGACTCTGCGCGTCTACGAGTCCAAGGGCCTGGTGAACCCCCAGCGCTCGGGCGGTAACACGCGTCTGTATTCGCGTGCCGATATCGAGCGCCTGGAGCTCATCAACCAACTGACCGACGAGGGCATTAACCTCGCCGGCGTGGTGCGCATCCTCGATATGAAGGAGCGCGCCGAGGAGCGCGAGCGCGAGAACGAGAAGCTTCGCGCCCGCGTTCGCCAGCTCGAGGACGAGCTGCACGAGTACAAGATGCAAAAGAAAATCACCGCCCTGGCCCCGCGCGATGGCTCAGTCAACCCTGAGCAAGTCATGCGCAAGCTGCTGGGCACGGGTAGCGACCTATAGCTCCGCCGACGCTGCCGGGCACTCATTGGGGACAGACTTAAATGAGTGCCCGCAGAATGAGAGTGGATAATCTCCCGTTTTTGGCCTGTTTGCAGGCTCAAAGTGGGAGATTATCCACTCTCGTCATTTCGGCGTCTAAGTCTGCCCCCGGCACCCAACTCGTTCTTTGCTTTACTGAGATAAAGTGAACGTGCAGATTCGTAACCCACTCGCAACCGTTCTATGGCACGATATTGAACGAATGTATGCTATGCGCCCAAATCGTTTTGGGCAGAGTGGGAGACAGTATGGTCAAGCTGTACGAGGACGGCATCTACCTGCGCGGCGGCAGCGAGGTTGTGCCTGCGGCCGAGGCTGCCGAGCGCGGTATTACGCAGACGCCCGAGGATGCCAAGCGCGGCACCATCGCGTATTCGATCCTCCAGGCACACAATACGTCCGGAGATCCCGAGGCACTCAAGATTCGCTTCGACGCCATGGCGAGCCACGACATCACCTTTGTCGGCATCATCCAGACGGCGCGCGCCTCGGGCATGGAGCAGTTCCCGCTGCCTTACGTGCTCACCAACTGCCATAATTCGCTGTGCGCCGTGGGCGGCACCATCAACGAGGACGACCACGTCTTTGGCCTCTCGGCCGCCAAGAAGTACGGTGGCATCTTCGTTCCGCCGCATATCGCCGTTATCCACTCCTTTATGCGTGAGAACTTCGCGGGCTGCGGCAAGATGATCCTGGGTTCCGACTCGCACACCCGCTACGGCGCTCTGGGCACTATGGCCGTGGGCGAGGGCGGCGGCGAGCTGGCAAAGCAACTGCTGCGCGACACCTACGACGTCGCCTATCCCGGCGTCGTCGCCATCTACCTCACGGGTGCCCCGCGCCCCGGCGTCGGCCCGCACGATGTGGCGCTCGCCATCATCCGCGCTGTCTTTGCCAAGGGCTACGTCAAGAACAAGGTCATGGAGTTTGTGGGCCCCGGCATCGCGAGCATGACGACCGACTACCGCAACGGCGTCGACGTCATGACCACCGAGACCACCTGTCTGTCGAGCATCTGGGCCACCGACGAGGACACGCACGCATTCCTGGCCATGCACGGCCGCGGCGACGACTACCGCGAGCTCAAGCCTGCCGATGTTGCCTACTACGACGGCTGCGTCGAGGTCGATCTGTCGAGCATCAAGCCCATGATTGCGCTGCCGTTCCATCCTTCCAACGGCTTTGAGATTGACGAGCTCAACGAGAACCTCGAGGACATCCTTCACGAGGTGGAGCTCGAGGCCGCTAAGATCGGCGAGGGCAAGACGCACTTTAGCCTGCTCGACAAGATCGTCGACGGCAAGCTGCACGTGCAGCAGGGCGTTATCGCCGGCTGCTCGGGCGGCAACTACGACTCCGTGGTCCAGGCTGCCCGCGTGCTCAAGGGCGCCAACACCGGCTGCGGCGAGTTCTCGCTGTCGGTCTATCCCACGAGCCAGCCCGTGGCGCTCGAGCTCACGCGTCGCGGCTATATCTACGACCTCATGGAGGCCGGCGCGATCGTGCGCACGGCGTTCTGCGGCCCGTGCTTCGGCGCCGGCGACACGCCCGCCAACAACGGCCTGTCCATTCGCCACACCACGCGCAACTTCCCCAACCGCGAGGGTTCCAAGCCGGGCAATGGCCAGCTGAGCGCCGTGGCCCTGATGGACGCCCGCTCCATTGCGGCGACGGCTGCCAACGGCGGCGTTCTGACGCCGGCGACCGACCTGCCCGAGGAGACTTGGGACGAGGCCTGCGAGTACACCTTTGATGACGCACCGTACAAAAAGCGTGTGTACTGGGGCTTTGGCAAGGCGGAGCCTGCCGACGAGCTGGTTGAGGGCCCCAACATCAAGCCGTGGCCCGCGATGGAGCCGCTCGGCGACGATATTCTGCTCAAGGTGTGCTCCAAGATCATGGACCTGGTCACCACGACCGACGAGCTCATTCCCTCGGGCGAGACGAGCTCCTTCCGCTCCAATCCGCTGGGCCTGGCTGAGTTTACGCTCAGCCGCCGCGACCCGGCCTACGTGGGTCGCTCCAAGGAGGTCGACGCTGTGGAGAAGCGTCGCGTTTCCGGCGAGTCCGCGAGCGACCTGGCGGCGCTCGATGCCGAGCTTGCCGGTGTGTTCGAGGCACTGGCCGGCGTGGGTGTCGCGGCCGATGCCAAGGCGACCGAGTTTGGCTCCATGCTCTATGCCAAGAAGCCCGGTGACGGTTCCGCCCGCGAGCAGGCCGCGAGCTGCCAGCGCGTAATTGGCGGCCTGGCCAACATCGTTCACGAGTACGCCACCAAGCGCTATCGCTCCAACGTCATGAACTGGGGCATGGTGCCCTTCCAGATGGAGGCCGAGCCCAACTTTGAGGTGGGCGACTACGTCTTTGTGCCGGGCATCCGTGCCGCGCTCGATGGCGACCTCAAGAACATCGCCGCCTACGTGGTGCGCGCCGATGGTGCGGTCGAGCAGATTGAGCTCTACATTGCCGATATGACAGCCGAAGAACGTGCCATCGTCAAGGCCGGCTGCCTGATCAACTACAACAAGTTCAAGGCCGCTGCCGAGTAACGCACTTAATTGTCCGCCCGGGGCTTACCCTTTCCCGCCCGCTCACGCGCTTCGCGAGGGTCGCGTTCGGGAAAGGAAAAGCCCCGGGCGACATTTCCGCGTTCTCGTTGGGCCTTGAGGGACGCTAATAAATAGACTTGCTTGATGCCGCCTCTTTTTATTGGGGCGGCTTCTTTTTGGACCACCACAAAGGTGCCTGTCCGGCGGGTTCTTATTTCGATGGGGTCCAGGTTATCTCATCGTCAAATAGCCAAGTGCGTGCTGAGCCGCTGTCGCGCGCTGTCTGTGGATCGGGCTCGCAGGTTTGTTCGTAGGCATCCTCGGTACACCGATCCATAAAATCGACGACTGCCGTCTGGTCGCCTTCCATGACGTAGATTACGTCGCCATCCGAGATATAGACCCCCGGCCCTTCGTTGTCCACGTAGCCGGGGTCGTATGAGACGTTGCACAGTCTGCTCCCGTTTGCCGCATCGAGTTCAAGGGTCGAATAATACCCGCCATTCATTTGGCCTTTCTTGGCTCGATATATTGCGGCGCCGTACCACCGCGTAAACGTTTTGCCTTTGAGTAAATTGGTTGCCTTGCCGATAAGCTGCTCATCTTGGGTATAGCGCGTGGCCCCAAGTTCGATTCGGGGATAGTTGCTGACCCCAAGCGCTGCGGGCGTACCGTCAAAATCGACGGTGATCGAATCGGGTTTGACGATATCGGTGAGGATTTCGATGGGATAGCTTACGGTCTCAATCACCGCCTGCGTTGCAGAGGCGGGGAGAAATGCGAGATAGATAATGCCCACGCCGACTGCGGTAATTGCAAACGCTAAGACGAGCAGGCCGATAAAGGTGGAGCGTTTCACGGTGGGCACCTCTCATGCAATATGCAATCATTAAGATAAATGATGCCAGCTTACGACAATATTCAAAAGAAAGCGACCGCCCGGAATGAGAGGGCTAAAAGGCCCTATTGGGCTTCGATTCGATCTCTAATAGGAATATTTGCCTCCCCTCATTCTGGGCGAGGGGTCAAAAATTGAGTTCACGAGTTTTGCGCAATACTATTCTCACTAAACCCGCTATTTTCACTATAAGCACTATAAAAACGACGGGGACGATGACGAGAGTATTGTGGCGTACGATAACCAAGCCGTTTAAGCCGGCACCCTTGTCTTGAATCTCCATCTATATCTGCGCGAACGGGCTATCGGTGGCTCTCGATTTCGTCGCTGTGTTCTCGCTGGATCTTGTGGGACGCTAAAAATAGACTGGGACCACCACAAAGGTGCCTGTCCCCTTTGTGGTGGTCCGTTTGTTTCTCGATCTGTAACAGCTGGGGACAAAATGTGCCGTTAGTTGTTACAGATTGAGATTTTCAGATGAGCCTTCGCGGTTTGTCTCGATCTGTAACAGTTAGACCCTAATTTGCCGAGTAGATGTTACAGATTGAGACAAACGGTTGCCGCTGGTCATTTCATCTCGATCTGTAACATCTAGGATCAAAAATGGCTGCTAGATGTTACAGATCGAGACGGTAGCGCGCCTGGGCAGCGGCGGGCTGACATCTCAGTACCCTATCCGTAATTCACTCAGAAAATCTTATATATAGAGACTTAGATTTGTGTATAAGATCGCGTAAAGCTGGCAACAATACTTCTCGAACAACGTGAAGCCGCCCCGTAGGGCGGCCGCCCCAAGAGAGGTGATTCCATGAGAATCGATAAGCTAGCAATGACGTCGCGCGAGGCGCTGCAGACCGCCATGAGCACGGCTGCCGATGCACAGGCCGGCGCGGTGGAGCCGATCCACCTGCTGTCTGCCCTGCTCGGTGCCGGCGAGCGCAATATCTCCGTGATCATCGAGCGCATCGGTGCCGACCCGGCTCAGCTCGCACGCTCCACACAAGATGCCATCGACCATGCGCCCAAGGTGTCGGGCGAGGGTCAGCAGATGGGCCTGTCCAACGAGCTCGTTCGCGTGATCGAGAAGGCCGAGAAAAAGGCCACCAAGATGGGCGACAGCTTTGTGGTGACCGAGCATCTGCTGATGGCACTTGCCGAGGACAAGGGTGAGGCGGGTCGCGTGCTGCGTGACGCCGGCGTGACCAAGGAGCGCATCGAGCAAGTCTACGAGGAACTGCGCGGCGATGACCGCGTGACGTCTGCCGAGGACAAGACGCAGTTTGAGGCGTTGGAGCAGTACGGTCGCAACATCTGCGATCTGGCTCGCGCCGGCAAGCTCGACCCGGTCATCGGCCGTACCGACGAGATCCGTCGTACTATTCAGGTTCTGTCCCGCCGCACCAAGAACAACCCCGTGCTTATCGGCGAGCCGGGCGTCGGCAAGACGGCCATCGTCGAGGGCATCGCCCAGCGTATCGTGGCCGGCGACGTGCCGAGCACCCTGCGCGACCGCGACCTCATCGAGCTCGACATGAGCGCGCTGGTCGCCGGCGCCAAGTATCGCGGCGAGTTCGAGGACCGCTTGAAGGCCGTGCTCAAAGAAGTGCAAAAGTCCGAGGGCAAGGTTATCCTGTTCATCGATGAGCTCCACACCATCGTGGGCGCGGGTGCCACCGAGGGCTCCATGGACGCCGGCAACATCCTCAAGCCGGCGCTTGCCCGTGGCGACCTACATGCGATTGGCGCGACCACGCTCGACGAATACCGCAAGTACATCGAGAAGGACGCGGCGCTCGCCCGTCGTTTCCAGACCGTGATGGTCTCCGAGCCTACCGTCGAGGACACCATCTCGATCCTGCGTGGCCTCAAGGAGAAGTACGAGATCTTCCACGGCGTGCATATCACCGATAGCGCGCTCGTGGCAGCTGCCGACCTCTCCGATCGCTACATCGCCGACCGCTTCCTGCCCGACAAGGCCATCGACCTGGTCGATGAGGCGGCAAGCCGCCTGCGCATGGAGCTCGACAGCATGCCGGTCGAGATCGATGCCACCACGCGTCAGCTCACCCAGCTGCAGATCGAGGAGCAGGCGCTCATGAAGGAGACCGACGACGCCTCCAAGGAGCGTCTGGAGGCCCTGCGCCAAGAGATTGCCGAGGTCCAAGAAAAGCTCAACGTGCAAAAGGCCGGCTGGCTCAACCAGAAGAACGCCATCGACCACGTGCAGGAGCTTAAGGGCCAGCTTGACGAGGCCAAGAGCGAAGAGGAGCGTGCGACGCGCAACGGCGACCTGGGCCGTGCGTCCGAGCTGCGCTATTCCGTGATCCCGGGTCTGCAGCAGCAGATTCAGGATTCCGAGGCTGCGCTCGAGGCACAAAAGCAGCAGGACGGCGAGGGCCTCAACGAGCAGGTGACCTCCGATGAGATCGCCGAGGTCGTGAGCGCCTGGACCGGCGTGCCCGTGTCCAAGATGATGCAGGGCGAGCTCGACAAACTGAAGGGCTTGGAGGACGAGCTGCATAAGCGCGTCATCGGCCAGGAGGAGGCGGTCTCCGCCGTGGCCGCGGCCGTGCGCCGCAGCCGTGCGGGCCTCTCCGATCCGGACAAGCCCATCGGCAGCTTCTTCTTCCTGGGCCCCACCGGCGTGGGCAAGACCGAGCTCGCCAAGGCACTGGCCGAGTGCCTGTTCGACGACGAGCGCGCGCTCGTGCGTATCGACATGTCCGAGTACATGGAGAAGTTCAGCGTCCAGCGTCTGATCGGTGCGCCTCCGGGATATGTGGGTTACGACGAGGGTGGTCAGCTCACCGAGGCTGTGCGCCGTCGTCCGTACTCCGTGATCTTGCTCGACGAGATGGAGAAGGCTCATCCGGATGTCTTCAACGTGCTGCTGCAGGTGCTCGACGACGGCCGCCTGACTGATGGCCAAGGTCGCCAGGTGTCCTTCAAGAACACGATCATTATCATGACGTCCAACGTGGGCTCCAAGGCTATCGCCGAGCTTTCCGGCAAGGACGAGGAAGAGATGCGCCATCAGGTCGACGCGGCCATGGCTCAGACCTTCCGCCCCGAGTTCCTCAACCGTATCGACGATATCGTGGTGTTCCATCCGCTCGGCATGGCGCAGATTGAGAAGATCGTCGATATCCAGCTCGCCGATGTCCGCGCACGTCTGGCCAAGGAGCGCATGACGCTGGCCATCACCCCGGCGGCCAAGCAGATGCTCGCCGTGGGCGGCCTGGACCCGGTCTTTGGTGCCCGTCCGCTCAAGCGTCTGGTTCAGCGCGAGGTCGTGGATGCCATCGCCGCCGCTATCATCGACGGCACGGTGCGCGAGGGCGATCAGGTGACAGTCGATGTCGACAAGGACGGCGGCTTTACCGTCGTGTGCGACAATACGCCGTCTGCTACCTACGAGGTCCCCGACGCGCAGTAGGTTTTTGGCGCATGCCTTACAATCTGCCTTTTGAGCCGAACGCCAAGGGCGGCGGATCCAATTGGGTCCGCCGCCCTTTTTCGTGCGACAATCGATGATGCTGAACGGATGCGATGCAAGGAGCTATGCAGATGAAAGACGAGATCAAGACAAGCGCGCCGGCGACCGATGCCGCACCCACCGCACCCAAGCCTGCGCCTAAGCCGGCACCCAAGCCGCGCGATCCCTATATCCGCGCCGAGAACGAGGACGACGACGGCTACGACCCCTACAGCGACCGGCGCCCCGAGCGCGAGCCCCTCTTCGAAGCCGACCCCTGGCGTTAAGTAGCTCATTTGGGACGGGGCTTTTTTAGCTACTTTGTTTTCGGCTAGAGGCGTTCATGCCTGCCCCCTCGGCCGCTCGATATCCTCCGGGAGGGGCCACTAATAGAAAACTTGCTTATCCATTAATCAAGATACGCATAATCTTGCTCTCCTGCTAATCAAGAATCGTTATAATCTTGATTAGCAGGAGAGCAAGATTGGAGAATTATGGCATTCAACGACTTGGTGGCTCAAAAAATAAAGGACTTTGAGCAACAGGGGATTCCGCAGGTCTTTGAGCGCGACCTTGATCTGGGCAACCCGCAGGAGCCAAAGCGCGACAACATCGTATATGTGATTGTGGGCGCCCGTCGTTGTGGAAAGACGTATCGCCTGTATCAGGAGATGCGGCGGCTTCAGGGCCAAGGCGTCGAGCTTGACCGGATGCTATATTTCAATTTTGAGGATGAGCGCTTGCGTCCGTATGAGCCATCGCTACTAGCGGACGTGCTCGATACATTCTATGCACTATATCCTGCTGCTCGAGGCGAGGGCGCCTACCTTTTCTTTGACGAGATCCAGGAAATACCCGAATGGGGTGCGTTTCTGCGACGCGTGGTCGATACGGAGAAGGCGACCGTTTACGTGACGGGATCTTCTTCTAAGATGCTGTCCTCAGAACTTAAGAGCGAGTTCAGGGGCCGTTCTCTTGTGCGAGAGCTTTTTCCGTTGAGTTTTTCGGAATACGTCCGATATAAGACGGGGAGCGTTCCTGAGTCGAACGCACCCTTCTCCTCGAGCGATGCGGCGTTGCTCCGACACCATCTGGTCGGATATCTCGAGCGAGGGGGATTCATCGCGACACTTGAGCAGACGCCCGCAGACACGATTCAGCTGCTACAGGAATATGCGTCGCGAACGGTCGCCATGGACGTCGTTGAACGTTACGACGTCAAGAACCCCCGTTTGGCCTCGCTGTTTCTGGCGCGGTGCATGGCATCTTCGGGACGAGAGCTGTCAGTGAACAAAGTGTACAACGAGTTCAAGAGCAGACAGATACCCGTCAGTCGAAATACGCTCAGCGACTTACTTGAGTATTACGAGGACGCCTACCTGCTGTTTTCGGTGCCGGAGTTCACGCGTTCGCTTGCAAATAATACGCGGTCTGCGTCTAAGGTCTACGCCGTCGATCCCGCGATGTTCGGAGCGTTCTCCCCCGCATCGGCATTGGACCAGGGCCAGAGGCTCGAGACCGCAGTGTTCAATGCGCTAAGAAGAAGGACTCCCGCGGTGAGGACCGGCTCGGTCTGCCGCCTGCTGATCAAAGAGAAGAGCAAAAGCCATGAGGTGGACTTTGTGGCTGGGGACGCACTTCTCATGCGGGCTTATAGCCTGATTCAGGTGAGTGTGGATATGGCAAGTGAGAAAACGCGCGAGCGCGAAATTGCCGCGCTTGATGCCTCGATGGCCAAGTTCGATCTTGGCGAGTCGGCAATCGTTACCATGGATGAGCAGGCCGATATTCCATGCGAGCACGGTGCGGTACACGTTGTGCCCGCATGGAAGTGGCTCCTTGCCTAATCATCTACGGATCTGTGGGGCCAGGACCTCCTGGCCCCTTTATCACGGTTGGGGAGCACCATGATGCGCCCGGCTAGTCTTGGGCTTTGATGCTCGGCATCAGAATCTGGGCGAGGTAGTCGCATTCGAGCTTGGTGGCGGCGTCGGCCTTGCCGTCTTTGCCGACCAGCACGTTCTTGATCTGGCTATAGGTGTAGCGGTTGCCGGTCGTGAGCTCGACAAGCTCAATGGCCGTGTCCATGGGGTAGGTCGACACGGGATTCTGCGTCCGTCCGTTGATGGTCTGGGGCACCACGTACGGATAGACGGGGCCGCTGGCGTAGACGGTGTAGCCGTTGCCGAGGTTTGCCGCACCCAAAACCGCATCGCCCTCATCGGGCGTAAAGCTCTCGCCGTCGCGCACCGTGACAAGCGTCACAAGCGGCGTGTTCGTGTCACCGGCAAGATGGATGCATAGCGTGCTGCCATTTTGCCAAGTCTCGACCTTGCCGTACCACTCGACGGGGATATCGAGCTGGTAGAGGTCGGTTGCCTTGTGACGGGCGTCGGCATCACGGGCCGCCTGTGCCTTTTGCGCGCTCACGGCATTGACGGCGGCGTCGCGCCGCGCGGTTGCCGCCTGCTGGAGCACCTTGGCGGTAGCGGCGGAGCTCGCGCCTCCCTCCTCGGCATATTTGGCGGCGGCATCGATCTGGTCGTCGGTTACCGTGTCGGCCGAAGGCACCTTGAGCTTAAAGGCGGCCTGGCTGCTTAGGTCCTGTCCGTCGCTCTTGATCGTGACCTGCGCCTTGGTGGTCGGCACGGTATAGACGGTGCCGTCGGATGCGATGGGGGAAGCGGCAATGGAGAGCGTGTAGTCACCGGGTAGCAGTTTGATGCCACGGCCGTGCTCGTCAACATAGAGCGTTTCGCTCACAGAGGAGCCGTCAGAATCCTGGCCGCTCACCTGTACGGGAATCTTGGAGCCGGTGGAACAGTCGAGGCCCGCGGCATGTACGCCAATCTGCACCGACATCATCGTGTGGGCATTGGCGGCGGCGATGGCAGCCTGCTCTTGCCGGTATCCGTTCCAGGCTGCGTAGCCTGCGCCGCCGGCGACGAGCGCGACGGCCACAGCGCCGGCGACCATTAGATTGCGGCGCTTGGGCGACATCTTGCGATGGCGGACCTCGGCCTCATGTGCCGAAGGAACGGACGGTAGGGGAATATCGCCCATGGCGATGGTCTCGTCCACGGCAGGCGCGGAGCCTAAGCCAGGGAGCTCGCGGGTCAGCGAATCTTCGGCCGGCAAGCTGTCGAGCAAGATGGTTTCCTCGCTCGTGTCGGATTCGGGCTGGTCGTCGGCCTCGCATTCGGATTCCTCGTGCCCAGCCTCATCTTCGGTGGGCGCGGCGCCATCGTCTTTTGCATCCTGATCATCGGGCTGCGCCTCGATTTCCGGCTCATCCTGCACATCAACGCTCGAATCGTCAAACGCAATCTCGGCCAGCGCGATCTGGTCTAGGCTCTCCAGGGCCTCGGCACACGCTTCTGCATCTTGGGCCGCATCCTCTTGGCCCGTCGTCTCATCTTTCATATATCCCCCAAGCTCGATATCGGGACAACACTGTACCCAAAAACGGGGCTCCATAGAGCCGCCGCATGATTTGAAATCCGATTTTATATATGCGCGTGTTTTTGAATAGATGAATAGAGGCGCAACGACAAAAAGCCCCCGGAAAGCGAGCGAAACGCTTTTCGGGGGCTCTGCGAGACATTGGATTGAAAGGCCTGGTGAGCGGGCCTATGCCCAAGTGCCAACAGCGGCCAACATGTTACTCGGCGTGCGCGTAGTCAACCTTGGCGCGGCGAGCGGTGGCCTTCTCCCAATCGCTGGTGCCCTCAAAGACATCCTGCTTGTAGGGATTGCGGCCGAGCTTCTTGGCGCGGTAGACGATGTAGATGATCGCGGCGACGTTGGCGACCAGTGCGGCGATCGAGACCGCGGTAGCGGCGCCGGGGTCGAGCGTGGAGTGGGTCACAAAGATGGACTCCTCCTGGAAGTAGGGGAACACCTGGGCAAACATGCACCAAATAGCCAGCGTAAAGGCGCGGTTCTGGATCCAGCCGCCCTTGTTCCAGATAAAGGCGGCGACGGTGGGCGCCAGCAGCAGCGCAAAGCCGCAGAACCAGGAGTGGGTGGGCAGGCAGTTGTAGGTGTAGCAGAAGTTCCAGATGTCGTAGGCGATGATGTAGACCCAGGTCATGTCGGGCCACAGCATGTCGGTCTGATCCTCGGAGGCGTAGACGCTCCACCAACCGGTCATGCAGAAGATGTTGATGATACCGGCGATGCCGTTGAACACGTTGTTCCAGCCGGCAAGCTGCGTGGCGCCCTCGGAGGTGACCCAGGTGGACTCGCCCAGGACAAAGAAGTGATGGGCGCTCTCGAAGTCGGATACGACGGCGATCATGATGTTGATGGCAACGATCACAAACGGCCACGCGCGGAACCAATGCGCCTTGCCGATCTTGCCCCACTGATACTTAATGGCAATGAAGCCCCAGCAACCGGCCAGCGCCGCGTATACCTTGGCGTAGTGGAACCAGCTGTTCTGGTACACATGGGTGGGGTTGGTGAGCGCCCACTCGGCGCCCTGTGAGACGCCGATGGCGATGGCGACGCAGTAGATGGTCATGGCAAGCGGAGCTACGCCAAAGATGATTGCCGCGCCCAGCTTGGTGCGGCGGCCGACCTCGTTGAGCACGATCAGGCCGATAAAGACCATCGCCCAGCCGACCCAGTGGATAAGGGTATCGCTACCCCAAACATCGAACAGCATGCTGCTCTCCTTTCATGCGCCCGCGTCCCCTCTTCCGTCGCGGGCAGTTTGGCAAAATGTCGTCAGTTCCTGGGCTTGCGCTCGGGATACTTGGCGGTGTAGCCCTCGATGTGGAGCGTCGAGGCGATAATCTCCTTGACCGTCTCGTCGGGCACATCGGGGTGCGTGCGGATATACATCAACAGTCCCATGATGAGGGTGTAGAACGTCTCGTAAACATGGTCGATGCGCAGGTCGTGATGGGCGACAAAGTCCACCACGGTGGTGTCGCAGATATACTGCGCCACGCGCTGGACCACGTTGTGCAAAAAGCCGCCGTAGAGCGCGCCGCTGCTCGAGGTGAGCGTACTCGGCAGCTCGTGGCCGCTCACGACCAGGCGCTTAAAGAGCGGAGCGACGGTGTCGAGCGCGCCCTCGATGTCGCCAACCGTGCGGCTGGCGTTCCACTGCTCGAGCTCGGAGATAAAGCCGTCGATCGCCTCGTCCATAACAGCGGTGACGGCGGCGTCCATATCGGCAAAGTAGTGGTAGAACAGCGAGCGCGTGCAGCCGGCCCGTTTGGTCACGGCCGATACCGAAAGATGGGATACGCCCAGCTCGGAGCTCACGTCGCGCACGGCGGCGAGAATCTCGCGACGGCGCTCGTCGCCCGTCAGGCGCTTTGCCGCGCTGTCGGGTGCGGGGACGGTGTCGGCAACAGAGATATTCGCCGTGTTATCGCTCATGTGTTTGCCGCCTTTCATCCGTTCGGGCCCGACCGTTCGCCTAACAGTCTTGAATATTGTTGACGGTTCGTCAATACTGTTTTTGACACAATGTCAACAATAACGGGTGAACGGCGTGGGGGCATGTCGAACCCGTAAGAAGAGGGGTGCCGCGGCCTCGCCGGGCTGTGGCAAGAGAAGGGACAACCATGATTCTCAACGGACCGGGAATTAGCTACACCGAGCCCGATATCGGTTCGGAGTTCGTGCCGCCGCTGCCGGAGCATCCGCGCGAGGCCATCGTCAAACTGTGCGAGCACTGCACCAACCGCCTGCTGCATCGCGATGAGCTGCTGGGCTACGAGTACTGGTCGTTTGCCGAGGCCGCAACCGACGAGCAGGCCGAAGTGCTCTGCAAGATGAAGATGCGCCGTCCCTATACGCTGCCCGAGATGGTCAAGCTCACCGGCATGCCCGAAGCCGATATCGAGAAGATGCTCGACGACATGAGCTACACGGGTCTGCTCGAGTACAACTGGGAAAACCCCGAGCGCGCCAAGCAGTGGGTGCTGCCCATGCTGGTGCCGGGTTCTGCCGAGTTCCTCAACATGCGCATGGGCCAGCTCGAGGAGCACCCGGTCTATGCTAAGTTCTTTGAGCAGGCGTCCAAGGGACCGCTGTCCAAGGCCACGCCGATGGTGCCGCCTGGCGGTGCCGGCATCGGCATGCATGTCATTCCGGTCGAGAAGGCCATCGATGCCGCGAGCACCTCGGTGCCGATCGAGCATATCGAGCATTGGCTCGACAAATACGAGGGTAAGTATGCCGCCAGCACTTGCAGCTGCCGCGCGAGCCGTCGCGTGATGGGAGAGGGCTGCGCCGACGACCCGGCCGATTGGTGCATCGCCGTGGGCGATATGGCCGACTACGTGGTCGAGACCGACCGCGGCCATTATGTGACGCGCGAGGAGGTCTACGACATCCTGCGCCAGGCCGAGGACAACGGCTTTGTGCACCAGATCACCAACATCGACGGTGAGAACAAAATCTTCGCCATCTGCAACTGCAACGTCAACGTGTGCTACGCCCTGCGCACTTCGCAGCTGTTCAACACGCCCAACCTGTCGCGCTCAGCCTATGTCGCCAAGGTCGAGAAGGACAAGTGCGTGGCCTGCGGTCGCTGCGTTGAGGTGTGTCCGGCCGGCGCCGCCAAACTGGGCCAGAAGCTCTGCAGCAAAAAGGCCGGCGGACAGGTACCCGAGTATCCGCGCCAGGAGCTGCCCGATGCCACCAAGTGGGATCACACCAAGTGGTCGCCCAACTACCGCAACGACAACCGCATCGAGGCGCACGAGTCTGGCACCGCGCCCTGCAAGACGGCTTGTCCCGCTCACGTTGCCGTTCAGGGCTACTTAAAGCTTGCGGCGCAGGGCCGCTACGACGAGGCTCTGGCGCTCATCAAGCGCGAGAACCCGCTGCCCGCTATCTGCGGCCGTGTGTGCAACCGCCGCTGCGAGGATGCCTGCACCCGCGGTCGCGTGGACGAGGCCGTGGCTATCGACGAGGTCAAGAAGTTTATCGCCCAGCGCGATCTGGATGCCGCGACTCGCTATGTCCCGCCTGTGGTGACCCCGACGCGTGCCGGCGGCTTCGATCAGAAGATCGCCATCATCGGTGCCGGTCCGGCCGGCCTGTCCTGCGCTTTCTACCTGGCCGAGAAGGGCTACAAGCCTGTCGTGTTCGAGAAAAACGAGCGCCCGGGCGGCATGCTCACCTACGGCATTCCCAGCTTTAAGCTGCAGAAGGATGTTATCGAGGCCGAGGTCGAGGTCATTCGCCTGATGGGTGCCGAGTTCCGCTATGGCGTGGAAGTCGGTCGCGACGTGACGCTCGACGAGCTTCGCGCGCAGGGCTTTAAGGCCTTTTACGTGGCCATTGGCTGCCAGGGTGGCCGCCTTGCCGGTATTCCGGGCGAGGATGCCGAGGACGTGACCGTGGCCGTCGACTTTTTGCGCGAGGTCAACAGCGGCAAGATCGACGCGCTGCCCGGGCGCACCATCGTGGTGGGCGGCGGCAACGTGGCCATCGATGTCGCGCGCAACGCCTGCCGTCTGGGTTCCGAGCACGTTGAGATGTTCTGCCTGGAGAGCGAGGTCAAGATGCCTGCCAGCGAGGAGGAGCGTCGCGAGGCCATTGAGGACGGCGCGCACATTAGCTGCGGCTGGGGCCCCAAGGAGATTCACCTGGACGAGGCCGGTCGTGTGTGCGGTATCACCTTTAAGCGCTGCACGCGTGTCTTTGACGACGAGGGCCGTTTTGCGCCCGAGTATGACGAGAACGACTTGCGCCGTGTCGATGCCGACCGTGTCGTCATGTCGATTGGCCAGTCCATTGTGTGGGGCGACCTGCTGGCTGGCTCCAAGGTGGAGCTCGGCCGCAGCCAGGGTGCCCTTGCCGATCCGCAGACGTACCAGACCGCCGAGCCCGACATCTTTGTGGGCGGCGACGTCTACACCGGTCCCAGCTTTGCTATCGACGCCATCGCCGCCGGTCACGAGGCCGCCGTGTCCATCCATCGCTTTGTGCAGCCGGGCTCCACGCTCACCATCGGCCGCAACCAGCGCCGCTACACCGCGCTTGACCGCGACGATGTTGTGATTGAGAGCTATGACAACGCAAGCCGCGAGGTGGCACGTGTCGACCGCGAGCGCGAGAAGGCTGCGCCCTTTAGCGAGTACGTCGAGACCTTTACCGAGGAGCAGGTGCGCGCCGAGACCGCTCGCTGCTTGGGCTGCGGTGCCTCGATCGTCGACCCCAACAAGTGCATCGGCTGCGGCCTGTGCACCACCAAGTGCGCGTTTGACGCCATCCATCTGGATCGCGACCGCCCCGAGTGCTCCACGATGGTCAAATACGAGCAAAAGCTCCCGAGCCTTGGCAAGTATGCTTTAAAGCGTGCAATCAAAATCAAGTTCGGTCGTAAATAGGTAACCATGGCGGGTAAGGGGACGGCGCAGACTAGATTTCGCTGTCCCCTTGCTTTGAGTTTGCATCGCATCAACCGTTGTTGAAAGGTTTCTACCTTGCATGAATTGGGAATCGTTTATCACATTATTCGCGATGTTGAGAACGTGGCGCGCGCCAATGGCGTGCGTCGCGTTTCGAGCGTCACGCTGCTGCTGGGCGAGGTCTCGGGCGTCGTTCCCGACTTGCTGCTCGACGCTTGGCGCTGGGCGGCAGATAAAAAGTCCATCACGCAGGGCGCGGAGCTTATCGTGGAGCCCGTCGAGGCCGTGACGCATTGCGAGGCGTGCGGCTGCGACTACGCGACGGTCGAGCACGGCAAGACCTGCCCCCATTGCGGTAGCGGCGAGACCTATCTGCTGCAGGGCCAGGAGGTCATGATCAAGCAGATCGAGACCCCCGACGAGGACCCGACAGACGCTGCCCCCGACGGCCTATCCGATGCCCCCGATGCCGTCGACGCCGCCAACCCCCTCCACATCGCCTAACTTAGTCGTTGGGGACGTTCTTAAACGACTAGTCATTAAAGAACGTCCCTAACGACTACTTTGCTAGAGCATATTTCTTACCATTAGTCAAGCACCATCTGTTTAAACGAAATAGCCTCAACGCGAGCACATTTGTGTCTGTTTAAAACCGGCAATAATGAACAGCGTGCTCAATTCGGTCATGTAAATAGATCAGCTATCAATCCTCAGCAGCAAATCAGCCAAAATACTGGAATGTAATCAGCTTGTAACAAAACAAGACGTTTAAACAAATAATGCTACCTTTTGCAGTTTTTCAAACAATTCTGCTGTATTTGCAGCTATACTCCATAACTGTCGTGTAGGAATTACGTAGACAAAAAGGAGGTTATGTGATGGTAAGTATTGTTCTTGCTAGCCATGGTGACTTGGCGGCTGGAATCAAGCAGACGGGCTCGATGGTCTTTGGCGATCAGCCGTCTGTTGCCGTGGTCTCGCTCGAGCCGAGCATGGGCCCCGACGACTTCCGTGCCAAGGTCGAGGAGGCAATCGCTTCCTTCGAGGACCAGGAGCAGGTGCTCTTCCTCGTTGATCTGTGGGGCGGCACGCCGTTCAACCAGATCAGCGGGCTCATCGAGGGCCACGATTCCTGGGCTATCGTCACCGGTGTCAACCTGCCTATGCTCATCGAGGCATATTCGCAGCGCTTTGACGCAAAGAACACTGCACATGCGATCGCAAAACATCTCGTGACTGAGGCTAAGGCCGGCGTGCGCGTCAAGCCCGAGTCTCTGGAGCCCGAGGAGAAGAAGCCGGCTGCGGCCGCCGCTGCTCCTGCGGGTGCCATTCCTCCGGGAACGGTGATCGGCGACGGGCACATCAAGATCGCCCACGTCCGTATCGACACGCGCCTGCTGCATGGTCAGGTGGCCACCACGTGGACCAAGCAGATCAACCCCAACCGCATCATCGTGGTCTCCGACGGCGTTGCTCACGACGAGCTCCGCAAGACCATGATCGAGCAGGCTGCCCCTCCGGGAGTCCACGCCAACGTCGTGCCTATCAAGAAGATGGCCGAGGTCGTCAAGGACACGCGCTTTGGCGACACCAAGGCGATGCTGCTGTTCGAGAACCCGCAGGATCTGCTCAGGGCCATCGAGGCCGGCGTCGACATCAAGGAAGCCAACATCGGTTCCATGGCCCACTCCAAGGGCAAGGTCGTCGTCACTAACGCTGTCGCTATGGGCGATGACGATGTCAAGACCATCGAGGCTCTCAAGGCCAAGGGCGTCAAGTTCGAGGTCCGCAAGGTTCCTTCGGATTCCTCCGAGGATCTCGACGCCATGTTGAAGAAAGCTAAGGCCGAACTGGCCGCTCAAGCATAGTAAAGGAGGGTCCGATACATGTCTGCAATCACTATTCTGCTTGTTGCGATTGTCGCGTTGCTTGCCGGTATGGAAGGCATTCTGGATGAGTTCCAGTTCCATCAGCCGCTCGTGGCATGCACGCTTATCGGTCTCGTAACCGGTCACCTTCAGGAGGGCATCCTCCTGGGCGGTTCGCTCCAGATGATGGCCCTTGGCTGGGCTAACGTCGGCGCCGCCGTCGCGCCTGACGCCGCTCTGGCCTCGGTCGCTTCTTCGATCATCATGGTGCTCGCCCTCAACGGTGGCGCCACCGATTCGGCCAAGGCCGTTACCGCCGCCATCGCCGTCGCCGTCCCGCTGTCGGTCGCTGGTCTGTTCCTGACCATGATCTGCCGTACCCTGGCTACCGCTATGGTTCACGGCATGGACGCCTGCGCCGAGAAGGGCGACTTCGCCGGCATCGAGCGTTGGCAGTACGCCGGCATCCTCATGCAGGGTGTTCGTATCGCCATCCCGGCAGTACTTCTGTGCATCATCCCGGCCGAGGCTGTTACCAACGCGCTTAACGCTATGCCCGATTGGCTGTCCGGCGGCATGGCTGTCGGCGGCGGCATGGTCGCTTCCGTCGGTTACGCCATGGTCATCAACATGATGGCCACCAAGGAGACCTGGCCGTTCTTCATCCTCGGCTTTGTCCTTGCTGCCATCCCTCAGCTCACGCTGATCGCCCTTGGCCTCATCGGCATCTCCCTTGCCCTCATCTACCTTGGCCTTAAGGATCTGGCCAAGCAGGGTGGCGGCATGGGCGGTGGCTCCGGTGACCCGCTCGGCGACATTCTGAACGATTACGAGTAGGAGGGGAGTGATACATATGGCAGAGAACAAGATTCAGCTCACCAAGGCTGACCGTAAGAAGGTTTGCTTCCGTCATCAGTTCCTTCAGGGCTCGTGGAACTACGAGCGTATGCAGAACGGCGGCTGGTGCTTCGCAATGATCCCTGCGATCAAGAAGCTCTACACCAGCAAGGATGACCAGATTGCCGCTCTTAAGCGCCACCTGGAGTTCTATAACACCCACCCCTATGTTTCCGCCCCCGTCATTGGCGTTACCCTCGCCCTCGAGGAGGAGCGCGCCAACGGTGCTCCGATTGACGATGTCGCCATTCAGGGCGTCAAGGTCGGTATGATGGGCCCGCTCGCCGGCGTCGGCGACCCCGCCTTCTGGTTCACCCTTCGCCCGATTCTGGGCGCACTGGGCGCTTCCCTGGCCCTGTCCGGCAGCATCGCCGGTCCGCTGCTGTTCTTCTTCGCGTGGAACATCATCCGTTACGCTTTCCTGTGGTACACGCAGGAGTTTGGCTACAAGGTCGGCTCCTCCATCGCCAAGGACCTCTCCGGCGGTCTGATGGGCAAGGTCACCGAGGGTGCTTCCATCCTGGGTATGTTCATCATCGGCGCCCTGGTCGAGCGCTGGGTGTCCATCTCCTTCACCCCGGTCGTCTCCAAGGTCACGCAGTCTGCTGGCGCCTATATCGACTGGGCCAACCTGCCCGCCGGTTCTGAGGGCATCAAGCAGGCACTGACGATGTACAGCTCTGTCGGTGCCAACGCACTCGACCCGGTGAAGGTCACCACGCTTCAGGCCAACCTCGATCAGCTCATCCCCGGCCTTGCCGCCGTGTGCCTGACCCTTCTGGTCTGCAAGCTCCTCAAGAAGAAGGTCAGCCCGATCGTCATCATCCTGGCTCTCTTCGCCGTCGGCATCATCGGTCGCGTCTGCGGCTTCATGTAAGCACGCTTCGGCTTAAGACCGAGAGTTGCTAGGCAAGGGCTTTTGAGCCATTGAAACGGACCGCACCCGGTGGGTACACTGGATGCGGTCCGATTGTTTTTATTGGAGGGCGAGGCGCGTATGGCGCAATCTCAGAACAGCACGGTCGATTTGGCAACGCCGGCAACCTGCCTGATGGGGCTTACCAGTCACGGTAACGTGATGGTGGGCAATAAGGCGTTTGAGTACTATAACGAGCGTAATCCCGAGGATTATATCCAAATCCCGTGGGACGAGGTCGACTATATTGCCGCCGAGGTTTTGCGCGGCACCAAGAAGATTACGCGTTTTGCCATCTTTACCAAAGAGAATGGCCACTTTACGTTTTCGACGCGCAATGACAAGGAAACGCTTCGCGCGGTGCGTAAGTACATTGACGAGGACAAGCTCGTTCGTTCGCCCGACTTTATCGATGTGACGGCCAAGGGCGCCAAGAGCATCCCCTCCGTCATCAAAAGCCTCTTCCATAAAGGCGACTAGTCGTCTGCGACGTTCTTAAACGACTAGTCATTAAAGAACGTCGCAGACGACTATCTCGAAGAGTGGCTATGCGCTGCATGGTAGTGGCGCAAATCTGCTACACTAGTACATCATGCCTCCGTAGCTCAGGGGATAGAGCACCGCTCTCCTAAAGCGGGTGTCGACGGTTCGAATCCGCCCGGGGGCACCACATAAAATTGTGGGCCAGAGAGATTAAACCTCTGGCCTTTTTTATGTTGCTCTTCGTGTTCGTTGGGCAGCTCTGCCTCGAATTGTCAATTGAGAGGTCTTCGGCTGACGTCCGGCGTAAAAGGAGGTCTTCAAGCCTGTGGGTGCGGCTTCTTAGCTAGACATGAATAACGCCCGGGAAAGGTAAAATACATACCGTCCGGGCGTCTTCATTTTGTATAGTACCCATTTTCGTCATTTGATGTCAATGACCTCTCCGCGATGGTTCACAAACACCAAGCGTTCGATGGAGCGCATGTCGCGGGCGTGCTTTCGAAGTTCCCTTTCAACCGTGGCATCGGGCAGGTCTTTCATCCTTCGGGAATCGATGATAATGCGCCTCGATTGACGCAGCGCACGGCGCAGGTTCCGGTCGATGGCGCGAGCGTTGGAGGCCTTTGGGGCCTTCATCTCCCAGAGCTGCCCATCTATGAGAAGGTCGGGCGTCTTCTCACGGTCTTCATCGCTCTTCTTGATGAACGTCACGTTGAATCCCGCCCTTGAGAGAGCGACGGCGGTTCGGTACTCATGGGGCCACACGTCTACATCGCCCGGTATCTTGATACTGCCGATAGGCTTTTTCATCAGTTGTCCCGTCCTGTTCCATTGCCGAGGGTCTATGGAGTATATCGTAGGGTGAAGCTCCCGTGCGGGAACCCTCAAATCGCACGCGACTTGATGTCCTATTCTCCGTTCAAGTTTTTACTGAACGTACCTACTGCCTTGCGAGCGTTCGCCTTGATGGAGAGGGGTAGATTGTCAGCGCGGTGTTGTCATGCGAAGGCATGGGTGCTCGCTCTGTCTTGCTGCGGTGATACCGGCCATAATCACTCCCATCTACGGCGCATTGCTGTACAAATATTTTCCCCGCAGGCGAATCGAACGCGCTGCGTTCGCATCCGTTTGTGGAATAGCGCCCTTAAGCCATAGCCGGCTCGCCCGCTGCTCTGGTAGAGTCTGCTGCAATTACTCTCCTACGGCAGCGAGGCGGTTTTGCATGGGCGGTTTTTTCGAGTCATTTTTACGCGTCTCCATGATCGTCCTGATCGTTGGGCCCGTCACGGCTTGGG
>URSO01000015.1 GCA_900550415.1 uncultured Collinsella sp. | reverse complement strand
GAAGCCCTGGTGCATGGCATCGCTGGACTGGCCCGGCTTGACGGCGTCGCCGATGTAGCCGCGCTCCGTGGCGGAGAGCTGGAGCATCTCCGCCCATGCGTCGAGGTCGGCGGTGGACTGCTTGTGCAGCAGGAAGAACTCGGAGTTGAGCACCATGTCGCGGGCCTCGGCGTTGGCCAGCATGTGGCTCGTGTTCTGGCTGATGCCGGTGCAGATGAGGCCGAACTTGCGCCCCTCGCGCCACAGGCGGGCGAAGTACTCGACCACCGTCGGGTGCGCGAAGAGGCTCTGCACCTCGTCGATGTAGAGCCAGGTGTAGTTGGGGCGCGGCGGCGTTACCATCACGCGGTTGCGCACCATCTCGAGCGCCGTGATCATGCCGAACACGCGCATGTTCTGGCCGAGGCCGTGCATGTCGATGTTGGTGATGCGGTTGTCGAGCGCCACGTTGCTCTGGCCGTTGAAGAAGGAGAACGCGCCCTTCACGTAGCGCTCGTAGCGCAGCGCGATGTCGGCGGCCTCGGGCTCGGGCTGAGCGAGCAGCGCCGCGTGGAAGTCGCCGAGCGTGGGCAGGCGGCCGTCCCTCGCGCACTCCCGGTACGCCTCGCCGACGCAGCGGGCGATGATCGAGCGGTCGCGCTCCGGCAGGCCCTCGCGGCCCTCGGCCATGAGCGCGCTCGAGAGCGCGAGCACCGCGTCGGTCTTGTACGCGAGCTTGGCGGCGTCGGCGCGGTCCGCGACGTCGGCGGTGTCGAGGGGGTTGAGCACCGCCGAGCATCCCGGGGCGAGCTCGACGTTCGCACCGCCGAGCGCGCCGACGAGGTTGCCGTACTCGCCGGCCGGGTCGAAGATCACGACCTCGTCCTCGGGGTGCGCGAGCACGGTGTTGGTTATCTCGCGCTTCACCGAGAAGCTCTTGCCCGATCCGGGCTTGCCGCACACGAAGCCCATGGGGCTCGCCAGGCGCTTGCGGTCGCACAGCACCAGGTTCCCGCTCTCCCTGGACTGCCCGTAGTAGCCTCCGCCCGCCTCGTCGAGGCTCTGGCTGGCGAAGGGCATCTGCATGGCCACCTGCCCCGTGGTGAGGTAGCGGCTCACGGTGACGTGGTTGTCCCCGAGCGGGAGCACCGAGTTGAGAGCCTGGCGCTGCCGGAAGTGGAGCGGCTCGAGGCCGATCGTGCAGCCCTGCGCGACGCTCGTCACCTGCTGGACGCGGCGGTCGAGCTCCTCGAGGCTGTCGGCCCAGGTGTAGACGAGGCCCGTGTAGACGAACAGGCGCTCGGACTTGTTGCGCAGGAAGTCGAGCAGCTCCTCGGCCTCCTCCTTCGAGAAGCGCAGCTCGGGCGGCAGGATCTGGTAGTCGTAGCCCTTCTTCACGGCGCTCATCTGCTCGTCGATGATCTCCTTGTCCATCCAGTCGATCTGGCGCTTCACGAGCGCGAGCGCCTCGCTCTGCGCGATGGGCTGCACGTGCAGCGTCACGTTGAGCGGCAGCGGCAGGTCGATGATGGAGGCGAGGTAGGTCTCCTCGATGACCGACCCGAAGCTGCGCACCGCGAGCACCGCGCCGTAGCGCCCGTCGCTGCGGAAGCAGTCGGACCTGCCCTCGGGCTTGAAGTCGAGCGTGGAGGGCATGACGAAGTCCTTCGTGCGCGCTCCCGACGTCGGGGACAATTTGTCCCAGGAGAACTCGAAGCGCGACCCCGGGCGCAGCTGCCCCTGCAAAAGCTCGAGCCTCTCGACGCCGTCGAGGGCGCGCGACGAGCAGCGTATGCGCGCGAGCGTCTGCTCCACGTCGCCCCGGATGCGCGCGAGCTTGGGCACCGCGGCGTCGACGTCGTCGGCGCCCACGGCGTAGGTCAGGTAGCGGTGGCGCACGAGGTTCGAGACGCCCTCGCGCATCTTGTCGTTGAGGATCCGGTTGTACTCTTCGGCGAGCCCGGCGGTGGCGCGCTCCCCGGGCTCGAAGAAGACCTTGCGGCCGACCTCGTCGGCGGGGATGGGCGCGTTCACTACCTGGAGCTGCACGTGGGAGTCCGCCGGGAAGTAGTTGAACAGCGAGCTCATCACGGTGAAGGCCGTCTCGCGCGCCTCCTTGCGCGCGGACTGGTAGCTGATGTCGGAGAACTCGACCGTCTGGCTGAACACCCCGGGCATCACCTGGGCGATGCCGTCCCTGTACATGGCGTCGTAGCCGACGTAGGCGGCCATCTCGCGCGAGCGGTCGCGCTCCCGGCGGCGCCTCTGCCGCTCGGCCTCCGCGCCCTTCGAGGCGTCCTTGCGCCCGCCCGTGCCGCCGAGGAGCAGCCCGAGGGTGCTCGGGCGCTTCGGCCTATTCTCCTTGTTGCTTCTTGCTCGGCTCATAGAGCTCGGCTCCTTTCTTCCTTGCCCTGCGCCTCGCGCGACGTCCCGGGCGGCCCGGGCGCGGCGAGCCCTCGGGGAGGCTCCCGGCGAGGCAGGGCTCGTACGCGAGCAGCTGCGGGGAGAGCTCGTGTGCCGCCAAAAGCGGCAGCAGCTCCTCGGCGCGCATGCCGAAGGGCCGCCAGAACCCGGCGAGCCAGAACGGCATGCTGCAGAGCATGATCGGGAAGGCCGCGTCCGCGACGTCGGCGTGCAGGCCCAGGTGGACGAAGGCCGCCGCCCCGACCGCGCTGCCGAAGCCGAGCGACACGCATGCGAGCGTGCGCAGGCTCATCTTCCCGACGATCTTCTCCTCGTACTCCCCGATGTCCTTCTGCACCGGTATCCGGAGCGCCATCCGCGACGCCCCCTATGCCGGCAGCCAGGACGTGTCCAGCTGCCCGAAGTAGACCGACGCGGCGATGATGATCGCGCCGCCGGCGATGGTGGAAATGGCGGTCGCGATCTGCGGGCCGCCCTGCTGCTCCCTGATGGCCAGGCCGAGCGAGACCGCTCCCCACACGACCAGGAAGCCGCCGAGGAAGGTCACGCAGCCCGACACGAGCTTGATGACGTTTGCGAGCATGCTGCTCTCCTTTGCTTTCGGTTGACGATGTTCCTTGCTGCTCCTCCCCCGCGGCGGGGGAGGCCCGCGCCCTCCGCGGCCCCGTCACGAGGCGCCGTCCTTCCGCCTGCGGTACTCCGCGAAGTCGAACGGGCCGCGGCGGGCGGCCCCCTCGAGCAGGCGCGAGCGCGGGTGGCGCTCGAGCCGGTACTTCCGGTCCATGAGCGGCATGCACCCGTTCACGAGCAC
Organism: uncultured Collinsella sp.; assembly: GCA_900550415.1. Classification (GTDB taxonomy): domain Bacteria; phylum Actinomycetota; class Coriobacteriia; order Coriobacteriales; family Coriobacteriaceae; genus Collinsella. The sequence continues at coordinate 32,415 of URSO01000015.1, read as the reverse complement.
GAGCGCGTCCTCGCGCGGCATGCGCGCCACCTCGGCGGGCTGTATGAGGTCGCGCTCGGAGATGCCCCGGTTCACGGTCCGGGTCCAGCCGGCGCCTCGCGAGTCGCTCTGCGTCTCGCTCGCCACCGTCTGCTTGCCGGCCATCTTGCTGATCTCCTCGTTGGTCTCGTTCGCCTTGCCGCCCAGGTAGAGCAGCGTGTCGCAGGCGTTCACGATGGTCTCGGCGTTGTTGTCGCCGTAGGTCTCCTTCAGCTGCGAGAGCGACTGGGCGATCATCGAGACCGCGATGTTCCTGCTGCGGGTGACCGCGATGGTCCGCTCGAAGTCGGGTATGCGCCCGATGTTGGCGAACTCGTCGAAGACGAAGTGCACCGTCGTGGGCAGCGATCCGCCGTGCGCCTCGAGCGCCTCGGCGCAAAGCGCGCTCACGGCCGTGTCCATGAGCAGGGCGAACAGGAAGTCGAAGGTCGAGTCGGTGTCGCTCATCGACGCGAAGAGCGCGACCTTGGCTCCCTCGTCGCCCATGTGGGCGAGATCGAGCTCGTCTTTGGAGGTGAGGTCGCGGACGGCGCGGATGGACAGCGGCTTCAGGCGGACGTTGCAGCTCGAGAGCATCGACTTCATGGTGTCGCCGGCGGCCACGCGGAACTCGCGGTAGCTCGCGAGCGCGAAGTCGTCGGGCGGCGCGGGCTCGCGGACCTTGACCCACTCCCACGCGCCGTCCTCCTCGGCGAAGCCGCGCAGCGATCCGCCCTCCGCCGAGGCGCCGCCGCGCCTGACGTAGCGCTCACCGGTCTCCAGCTCGCGGAACACCATGTCGAGCGGGCTCATGTAGCCCGGGTCGTCGCGGGCGTCGGCGAGCGAGAGCAGCGTGAGCAGCCCGTCGAGGTTTCGGTCGGCGGGCTCGCAGTGCATGACGAGGTAGGCCGTGAGTGCGGTGTAGACCAGGCGCTCGGCCTTCTCCCAGTAGGGGTCGCCCTTGTGGTCGGCCTCGCCCTCGGTGTTGGCGACGATGCCGCGGGCGAAGCGGATGACGCCCGCCTCGTCGCGTATGTAGGCTATGGGGTTGAAGCGCATGGAGCGCGAGAAGTCGATGGTGTCGAACGCGCGGATCTCGTAGCCGAGCTCCGCCAGCGCGCCGCCCATCTCGCGGATGAGCGTGCCCTTCGGGTCGGTCACGAAGAAGCTGGCGTTGGCCTGCAGGAGGTTCGGCTTGACGTAGTAGCGCGTCTTGCCGGTGCCGGGTCCTCCAACCACGAGCACGTTGTCGTTGGTGTCGGTGGAGAGGTCGAACCTGCGGCTCACGAGGCGGATGCGCGCGTTGTCGGTGAGGATGATGTTGTTGTCGGGGTCCTTGGGGTCGCCGAAGGGCGCGATGTCCTTAGGCGTGGCCCACCTGGAGCTCCCGTGCTCCTCGCCGTCGCGCCGGGCCCCCTTGGTCCCCAGGGAGCGCGCCCAGGCGAGGAGCGCGCCGCACGCGCAGGCGGTCCCCGCGCACAGGGGAAGCGCCTCCGCGGAGAAGACGCGCCCCGCGCGGAGCGCCGCGGGTATCGCCGCCATGGCGGCCTTCGGGTCGAGGATCGGGTTCGCGCCCGACGCCGCGATTGCCGCGGCCGCGAAGTCCCCCGCGGCGAACGCCGCCGCGGCCAGCGCGGCCGCCGCCTGCCACCTCATCTCTCGGGCCCCTCGATCTGGCGCGGGCCGCGGTCCCGGCCGGGGCCCTGGCTGTGGGCCCTCGAAGCCTCGCGCGCCCGCTCGGCGCGCTCGGCCAGCCGCTCGGGCGCCTGGCGCCTCTCGGCTATCTCGGAGAGCCGCTCCCTTGCGCGCTCGGCGGCCTTTCCCGTCTCTTGCTCGAGCTGTCGGAAGGCCTCGTCGACCTCGGGGGCGTCCTCCACCTTGAAGAGCAGCCAGTCGCGGCCCTCGCCGGGGATGATGTGGTGCTCGACCGACGCGGCGCGCAGCTTGTCGGAGACGACCTCCTTGATCGTCGCGTACTCGGGAAGCCCAGAGAGCTCCTCGAGGCTGAGCTTCGCGTAGGTCGGCACGCCCTCGGCCGCCATTGCCTCGGCGCGCCCGCCGGCGATGGTCCCGCGGATTCCCGCGAGGCGCTCGGAGAGCTCCCTCGCGCTGCGCGCCATTGCCTCGGCGCCGGCCTCCTGGCCGATCCTCAGCATCCAGTCGAGCAGCTTGCCGCCCGCCTCGTCCCCGTAGTCGCTCGCCATCCCGTGCCTCCCTTCCAGTCGAGATGAAAAAGGGGCGCCTTCGCGCCCCGGTCGTCCCTATTCGGCCCCGACGGCCCTCTCGCGCGCCATTGGGGCGCGGGCTTCCTGCCCGGCGTGCGCGCGGCTCGCCTCGCGGGCGGACGCGGCGCGCTGCGCCAGCGGCTCGGGCGCCTTCTCGTGCAGATGGGCCCACTCGCCGCTGCGGCATTGCTCCGGCGTCGCCTCGCACATGTCGCGCATGGCTTGCTCGAACCGCTCGGGCTCCTGGGCGATGGCGCCGAAGCTCCAGCTCTCGAAGCCGGTCCACGCGTCGCCGTCGCGCTTGAGCGTCCACCACTCGTCGCCGCCGTCCACCTGCTGGATGAACGCGAGGTCGCGGTAGCAGAACCCCTGGCGTATGGCCCAGTTGCCCGAGCCCAGCGCCTCGCGGAGCCTGTCGACGCTGTCCGTGCGAGAGAACTCGTAGGGGTACTCCTCGAGGAACGGGTCGTCCTGCCAGTCGAAGCCGCCGACCTTGAGCCAGCCGTTCTCCTGGCACTTTTCCACGAGCCCGTCGTGCTCGCGGCCGGTTATCCTCTCGAAGCCGTCCATGGGCCCTCCGCCTTTCGTTTGTTGCTTGGCGGGCGGCGTCCTCGCGATGGGGGCACGGTGCGAGTCGGAGCAGGCGTGCGTGTTGGCGCGTCGGCGCCGCCCAAGACGTGTATAGCGATTTCGATTGCGGCGGCGGCCGAGGCCGCCCGCGATGGGTCGAGCTGGGTCGAGCCGCCCGCGCCTCCACGGGAAGCGCACAAGCTAGCAGAGCCGGCGCCTGTCCCTTCCGCCCAGGTAGACGGGCCTGCAGGTCTGGGAGATCCTGCTCGCGATCGCCTCTGCCGTTACGCGCTCGCCGCGCCTCGCGAGCCTGTCCGCCAGCGCGCCCGGCGCGTAGTTCGACGTGACGATGGTCGGGCGCATGTCCTCGTAGCGCGCGTCGAGCACGCTGAACACGGTGCCGACGGACCATTCCGTCGCGTCCTCCTTGCCGAGGTCGTCGAGCACGAGGACGTCGCACTTTGCGTACCGCGCGACGGCGGCCTCGGTGCCGCCCTCGTCGAACGTGGCCTTCACGCGCTCGAGCATGCCCTTGGCCGTCGTGAAGGCGACGTCGTAGCCGGCTTCGGCGAACAGCCTGGCCATGGCGGAGGCGGCGTGCGTCTTGCCGGCGCCGACGCCCCCGTGTATGTAGAGCCCGGCGCCCCCGTTGCCCGCGAACGAGGCGATGTACTCGGCGAACTCGGGGCGGTCGGCCTCGGCGGCCCAGTAGCGCCTGGGGATGCCCGCGCGCGAGAGCGCCTTCTCCCGGCGGGCGGCCTCCTCCTTGGCGGCGAGCGCCGCGCGCCTTCGCGCCTCGGCCTCCCGCTCGCCGGATGCGCCCTCGCACGGGCAGGGGGCGGCGGAGACCCAGGCGACCCTGCCCGCCAGCACCGCGCCGAGTGGTTCGAGGGCGGCGCCGCAGTGCGGGCACGCCCTCGGCTCCGGTTCGTCGAAGGAGAGCCCGGCCGCCCGGGCCTGCTCCAGGGTGATGAGTCCCGCTCGGTCCATCGGGCGCCCCTTCCTTATCTTCTGAAGTCCTTGTTGTCCCTTTTGCTTATTGGGTGGCATATCGTCAGGGGTTTCCCTGTTATCTCGTCAGGGGTTCGGGCTGCGAACCCTGACGGTTCGTCACCCTTTCGCGCCGGAAACCCTGACGAATCGTCAGGGGTTGCCAGCGCTCCGGGCGGCAGCCTCTCGCGCACGATGCGGTACCGCTTGGTGGCGTGCCCGCGTGCCGGGGCGTGCATGCCGCACTCTTCGATGAGGCCCCGGTCGAGCAGGTCGCGGATGGCGCGGTGGACGCTGCGCTCCTGCACGTTGAGGAATCGGGCCAGACCGCCCTTGCTCTCGAAGTAGCCGCACCCGGCGTCGCAGAAGCCGAAGATTCGCGCGTAGACGAGCAGGGGAAGGCCGGAGAGGCCCAGGTCCGCCATCATGAAGTGCCGTACCGTCGTGAACTCGCGCGGGGAGGGGCCGTCGCGCCCCTTCGGGCCTGTGGCCGCCATCGGCGCTAGCCCCTTCTGGGCGAGCCGACGATGCTGTTCCGCTCGACCCATGCGACGAGCTCGTCGTGCAGCACGATGCCGTCGCGCGTCTTGCCGCCGATGTAGCGGATCGGGAACGGGTCGTCGGGGTCCTTGGCGAGCCGGTACATGGCGTCGCGGCTGATGCGCAGCATCGCGCACGCCTCGTCGGCGCCGAATATCGCGTTGGTCGATGCGATGAGCCTCACCTGGCTCCTGCTAATGCTCTTGGTCATGGTCGTCCTCGAGCTCCTTTCGTCTCGAGGCTCCCTCGCGTGCCCGGCCGCGGGCGGCTCCCGGGGCGGTCGCCGCCGTCATTTCCTCCCGCTCCTCGACTCGATGTAGGCGTCCACTGACGCCCTTGACACCAGGAGCTTGCTTCTGAGCCTGTACGAGTCGATCTCTCCCGACCAGATGAGGTCGTACGCCTTGCTCCGGCTTGCTCCCATGTACTCCTGCATCTCTAACACCGTCATCCGTTCGTCGCGGCCCCGGTTGCCCTCGGGCGCGGCGCATTTTGTCGTGTTCGCCATGGTCCCTCCAATCATTCCGCGCGATGCGCTCGCGCGGTCCCGCGTGCGTTTTCGTCTGCGCGACGATTGAACCGTCTGATTGCGGTTGGCGCGCTCGACGGGAGCGGAGATGGGTCGAGGTGGGTCGAGCCGGTCGGGCCTCCATGAAACGGCCATGAGCCGCGCTTCTTAGCCCTCAGCTAAGTCTCTGAAAAGTAAAAGGCGCCCATGCGGGCGCCTGCTTAGTAGCTGGAGTTGTTCGGTTGTGGTCGGAATGCTCGTCTTCCGCGGTGCTGTCGTCCGGGGTCCGGCATCTGTCGTTCGCCTCTTCTGTCGTGTTTGCTGTTGCGTGTTCTGCGAGCGACCTTGCTCAGGTTTTTCAGCCCGTTGTCCCAGGTGCACACGGATAAATGGTACCCATCCGTTGGGATACGGACATTGTGGGAGGGCTGTCTGGGTAAGCTGGGATGTACGAGTGGCGGGGCTCTAAAAGCAATAATTCAAGCTAAAGGGCCCTGTGCTCTATTTTGTAAAACGCGAGGGCGCAATCAACTCGACGATTTCCCCGAACCTTTTCTGAACCATATAGCGACTTGCGCTTTCGTCTCGAACCAGGCGGTTTTCCTCGTCGTAGCAGTCGTCGATGGCCTTGCTAATCGCCTTCACCGCCTCCATGAATCGCGGCCGCTCCTCAGGCGATACCCCGGCCGACTCGAAAACGGCCTCGTTGATCGCTTCTACCTCATGGAGCTCTTCCTCGGGCGCGTCGGGTCCGGGTGCGACAAAGTCGTCGCAATACCTAAGGGCCCTGTTGACGAGTTCCTCCCCGTATTCTGCAACGACGGCCTCCGTTATATCGTCTCTCTTGTCATTAAGCTGAGCCAAGCTCGCCATCTCGTCTAGAAGCTCTGGGAGGATGGGCGATTTTAGGATTTCGCTTATCATTGCGCTGTTCGAGCCCCGGCTTTCTCCGAGGTGGTACTTGCGTTCGAAATGCGTGATTTTGCGAACTTCCTCGAGGGCGGATTCCTCTATCCCCGTGTACTCATGGGCATCCTGCGCCTTGTAGGTCTTGCATTCGATATCGCCTATGAGATAGCCGAGATCGACCTCGAGCACCGCGGCGATTTGAAGCATGATTTCGAATTTGGGAAAAGGCCGCACATGGCCCTTCCTGTCCGGAAGACCAGCATTGACCCACGCGCTGACGTTCTTCTGCGTAAACTGATCGCTCTCGCCATAGAACCGATTGTTTATCAGCTCCGCGAGACCATTCTGCGTTAGGCTCCGCTCCCTCATGAGCCCAAGGAGATTGTCTCGCCACGATTTAAGTCTTGACTTCACGACTTCGTTTTGCTGCAGAAGTTCTGCCTTTGGACCGCTCATCTTCAATATCCTCCTAAGTGACTATTACATGATTCAATTTACAGTTATTACCGTTAATCGATTCTACCATTCTGCTTTTCATCGAGGCATACTAACAGGCAGAGAGCAAGTAGACAAGGAGTGCTAGATGAGTAAGACCTATACCAACGCGGAGATTCTCGATCGGCTCAAGAGTCTTGAGGGGCTGCTTCTGGAGCGAGTTTTCGAAACCTCGTACAGCGAGAGCCTGCGTACCTACGACCTTATCGACCACCTGCGAAGCAAGGCCCACGACCTTGGGTTGGAGGGGGAGGACACCTACGCCGCCCTCATTCGGGATCTAGAGAAGCTCAGTTCGACCATAGGCGGGCTGATCAACGGGAAGCGCGGCGAGCTTCTCGCCGCAAAGAGTCTCAAATGTCTTCGCGGCGATAGCCTGCTGCTTTCCAACATCGCGCTTCCGAATGGAGGCTCGTTCGAGGAATACGATCAAGTTCTAATCGCCCGTTCGGGCGTATACGTGATCGAGGTAAAGAACTATCGAAACGATGTCGTGATAGACGATGGGGGAATCCTGCGCTGCGGTCCTCGCTCCTACAACGTCGGTGAGCGAATGCGTGAGAAGATGCATGCCCTTTGGGATGCGATTCAATTCTCTTCTGACGGCCGCATGAGCGAAGAGGACGTGCATGGCATGCTTCTTTTCGTGAATAACGAGGCAAGTGTTACCGATTTCTTCCATCGAGTCCCCGTGATGCGTTGCGGTCAGATTGTCTACAGCATCGAAGACGCAAACCGATGCGACGAGAAGCTGTCTTGGGAGGACATGGTTCGCATCAAGTCCGTCCTCCTCGCACGAAAGACGGCGGCAGAGTTTCCAATGCCGCTTGACGAAAACCGTGTAAAAAGCGAGCTCGAGGATTTCCTCGATCTGGTCGAGGCCAAGACTGCAAAGAACGCTGCTAAATCAATAGCTGCTGGCCACAACGAAGTTGATTCTTCAACAACACTCGATAACCATGCTCGACATTCACAATTGCCCAGCTGGGTACCCGCCGTGGCGGCTGTCATCTCTGGTTTGGCAATAGGCGCGGGTGGGCTATTCCTGCATGCAAAGAAAGGATAAGGAGCCTGGCTGTTGGATGCGGAAAGCACAGATTGACTACAAAAAGGAGTAAGGATGACCGAAAACACGATGGGATCCATTGCAATAAGCGACGTGACGATTGATGCCGTGAACGAGAAGGCCATTAATTGCCAGGGCATGCTCAAATCCCTTGTCGATGCGACGAACGGCATCACCGAGCCTCAGGCTGGCCTTCTCGGATGCCTCGTCGTTTCCATTGCCGGGGTGGCGGGATATGGAATATACGCCCTTTGCGACTTGGTCAAATCTGGACACCCCGTCGAGCTCACCTTTGGAGGGGTGCGCTTTGCGGCGAATACGCCAGCGCTCGGCGAGGCGAGCAGCCTCTAATCGGCAGACAGGAGAATCGATGCAGATGGATGAGATGCCCTCGATCGGGACCACGCTGACTTACGGCGAGGCAATTAAAACATACGACCGCTTCGAGCGGACGATGCTCGAGAAGGCGTACGGGGCGGAGCTCCTGCCCGCGGTGGGGCTGTACGACCTGCTTTAGCAGCTTGAGTCGCTCGCGCAGAAGTTTGGAATCGAGGGTAGGGGGCTTCTCGAGGCTCAAGAGGGAGATCCGGTCGTTCTCGAGCGAGAGGACCGCCCTTACGAACGGGTAAACGGCGAGTGGTTTTACCTGCTACAGGATAAATCGGCGCTCAGAAAGCATGACGAGACGCACCTCTTCAAGGTCGGAATCGACGGGGGCAAGCTCGCCAGTGATCTCGACGAAGCTCTCGAGCTGCTTTCGAAAGAGTCCGCCAAGGTCGACGTGTACGCCGACACCTATTCACCCGACCGATCGGAACGGGATTTCGACAGGCTAGGTAAAGACTCTTTCATGAAATGGGCTGGAATCGGGTTTGCGTGATGATGGTACGCTTCGGAATCTCGATGCTCGTCCATTCGGTCTTCCAGATTGGCTTCTGCTCCAAGTGGTTTCTCTGATGCAGGGGCCGTTGAACGAGCAGGCTTTCATTCAATTCGCCAACTCATGGGCAAGCTGCCCGAGACTACTCACTTTGCCCGCCGATGGCGAAGACCTGCGACCTGGGGTTTTGCAAATGATGCGCGAGCCACCCGCGCTGATTCACTTACGATTGCAGCTGGCGGCTAGCAGGCAAAAGGGTGCTTGAGTTTCAAAACGGGCGTTTTCGGCGCTATCGAGCCTCCAAAGGCGGCCCACCGCGCCCTTTGGGGCAAAAACAAAAACTCAACCCACTGAGTTTGAAAAAAGTTTTTAAAGTTATCTTAGCTTTTGTCCCCGAAGCCGATGAAACACGACATGGTGCTACTTGGCGGCGCTCGATTAGAGACGGCAGCGAAAACTGGATGCAACTAGAATGATGGGGCAGCAAAATCAGAACCATCGAGTGGGAGTAGCCGAGGGTCTAATACGGCACGTCACAAAAGGTAGTGAATAGCAATGAAGCCCCAGGTAGAATTGGCTATCTGGGGCTTCTTCATGCAACGTCGCGATGCGCTCCATAACGCTCTATTTGGGGAATTTAGTTCAGGCAATGAAGACGGGCGCATGAACGCAGAAAGGACGGCACGAGGCCCACTTGAATCCTCGACACTCATCCGCATTATCGTTGCCCCAATGCCCTCTGCATCAAGCGAGGTCGGCGGTTAAGCAACGGCTCGGCGAGTGTTATTTTGAGAGCTACGCGCATCTAAGGCGAGTTTTCGTGGTAAAAACTACTTGCCGGAAGCCGCGGCTTTCAGAGTACGGCTTACGTGCACGTTTAACCTCCGTGGGCGACGGGGTGCCGCAAGGCGTAGAGTATCGCTCACCTGTAGGGGCAGCGTCGCTTTAGGACCGAGGGTTCGGCCTACTACGAGACGCCCCAGCGCATCATCGACGGCAACACCAAGCGCATTGTCTCCGAGTGCCAGGCATGTCTCGACCGCTACGAGCGCGAGGGAAGGCCCCGCTTCGCCGTCGACATCGACCGCATCGTGGGGCTGCTGGAGGGCGAGAAGTAGGGCACCTCGGCTCAGTCTCGAGCCATGCGGAGTCGCTCCGCATTTTTGAACGCCGCGTGTGCGTCCCAAATACTTGAGAAACAAGCTGTGAAGTGCGGTGGCGCGCCCGTGCCGGTGCATAGCCGTCACCATCAGCGTCTACGCGGTGTCGGCTCCAAGTGGAGCTGACACCGCTGCTGTATATGGTTTGCCTTGCTGCAAATGGCGATCAATGCCCGCGATGCTTCTGTTTGCGCTTCAGTTTTCTCTGCTCGTAGCGCGCATCAGCCTCTTTCGCGCGGCGTCGGCTTCTTGCATGAGCTGACTCCTGCTTCAACGCTTCCCTCTGTGCCGCGAGCGCCTGCTGCGCCTTGGTGCTCATCGCTGGCTGCTTGAGGGTTTTCGCCGCCTCGCGAGCGCGTCGCTTGGGGTTCTTTATGGGCTTGCTTGCCTCAGCCGGTTTGCCATCGAAGAACGAGAACTTCTCCCATTTGCCGACGACGAATTTCAGAATCTCCTCATCGGATGGCTCCGCGCCGAAGACGATGCGGGCGACGCCGTACCGTCCGTCCTCGACGTGCTCCGCCAGCCCGACCCAGAATTGGCCGTCGTGATATACGGTCAGGGTGGACGACACGCTGATCTGCATGGCTGGTTCCTCCTTTATGTAGATGACCATGCAGAGAAGGGACAACCAAGGAGGCAGGTTACTGATGCGGACTCCCGCACGCCCACGACTACCCGACGGGGACTGTGTTTTCATCTCTGGTGGTTGGATTGTAGCATGAGCGAATGCGCATTGACCTCGCTGCCGGCATGCTGTGACTGGTCGAGGGTTTTACCAGGAATGGGGAAAGCCGGCACAGGAACTGCACCCGGGGCGATGTGGTCAACATCGCCCCGGGGGTGAAGCATTGGCACGGAGCCGCGCCCGACGGCTGGTTCTCGCATCTCGCGCTGGAGGTTCCGGGCGAGGAGACCTCCAACGAGTGGTTGGAGCCTGTGAACGACGAGGATTATCTCAAAGCGACTAACAAAGAGGCTTAAGCACCGTCGCCCACCCGCGCCGCCGAGAGCAGTGCGCCCAAATCGACCTGGATTGCCTCCGCCTTGCTTCCGAGCTGCAACGGGGCTGAGTCGCCCGAGATGTTTACGCTCAACAGATGCGCATCCGGCAGCTTTGCGGCCATGCTCCAGAGCGGGAGCGTGATGATGCCGGGGGTCATCTCGCCCACGCCAAGCTCTAGCAGCAGCACGCGGCCAGCTCCGCGCTCGTGCACGAAGCGCTCGTATCGTCCGAGGCTCTCGCGCCATGTCGCACCCTGCAGAAACGTGTCGTCGCGCACCCACGGTACAAGATACTGGTTTTCCGTGCGAAAACGCTCATGCCGCTAAATTGAGCGACCGCCTGTACTGCAGCGGGATCATCCGCCCGAGCGATCCCTTAATCCGTCGCCCGTTGCGCCAATCGGCAGAAGCCACGCGTGGACGCTAATCGCTCGAGCGAATCGTCGTCGGTTTCCGTTTAACGATTTCTTTTTCCGCTATTATCCGACCCTCGGACTTCCTCGTGATAGAAGTAGTCCACGATCACCGGATGCCCCTGGGGGACTCTGCCATAAGGCATTTCGTTGTCCACAAAGGGGCAATCGTACTTCTTGGCCATTTCCTCGGCTTTTACTTCAAGCGCTTCAAAATAGCTACGGTTGCGCTTGTTATAGATCTCATCGTAAAGCGGTACGAGATTGGGATGTTTCTCGGCGATATAATCCAGGATCGCTTTTTTGAAACCACCCCGAAGATTGAGATTTTCGAGCCAAAACAAATCGCACCGATCTTTTACTCGCTCAAAAATCATCTCAAAATCCGTGATGCCGGGAAATACCGGGGACACGAAGCAGACCGTACGGATACCTTCGTCATACACCTGCTTCATAGCAGCGATACGACGCTCGATGCTCGACGCGGAGTCCATATCGTTCTTGAAGTTCTCATCCAGCGTGTTGATCGACCATGAAACGGTCACTCGTCCAAGCCTCTTCAGCAGATCGATATCCCGTACCACAAGATCGGACTTTGTGCAGATCAGAATATCTGCATCGCTGCCAATCAGCTGCTCCAGGAGTTTCCTGGTATTCCCGAATCGCTCCTCCTGTGGATTGTAGCCATCCGTCACAGAACCGATAACCACCCGCTGTCCAGCGTATTTCTTCGGATTCTTGATTTCCGGCCAATGCTTCACATCAAGAAAGGTGCCCCATTCCTCCTTGTGTCCGGTAAAGCGCTTCATAAAGGAGGCATAGCAATACTTGCAGGCATGCGTGCAGCCTACATAGGGATTGACCGAGTAGCCGCCTACCGGCAGGCTGGACTTGGTCATGATGTTCTTTGCTTCCACCTCATTGATGAGGATTCCATCGATCACTTCCGCCATGTTCTCTGCACCTCCAGCACTCTTTCGAATTCTTCCGGCAATTCCTGAATCATGTTTTCGTCCCCTATGACAGAGACGAGGTCTTCCTTCATAAACATTGGAATGCCAAGCGCGTGCGCCTGGTCCGTCAAAGACCATGCCCACTCCGGTTCCGTATGAACCTTCCTGCTCTGCGCCCCGGTCATGGTACCGACGACGATCCAGTTGATTCCGGAAAGGTCGACCGTACCGGGATCGTCGAATAGCGGCTCAAAAGTAACGAAGAAGTGATTTGCTTTGACGTTTTTCCGAAGGGCGTCGATACGCCACAGCTCCGCTTTCCTCGTCACCGTAACGCCGAACCATGCGTTTTCCAGGTCGGTATCTAAATCCAGCAAATCGGGTCTCTTGGTCAGGAACAGGAACTGATGCTGTGGATTCTCATGGATCTTTGCAAACACCTCGTCTCGCCATTCCAGCTTCCACCCGGAGAGATCGCTCATGCCGGTAAGGAGAAAGTTCTGCGGGCGTTTCTTTTCCATCATCCTGAGCTTGCTCGGGAAGAACGCAGGATCAGCGAAGTCGTCAATCATATGCCAACGTTTCACATTGTTACGGGCATAGCAATATGGACACCCCACCGTGCAGCCGATGACGATATTCATATTCTGAATCTGATTTTTGATGCAGATGCTCATAACGCCTGCCTACCTGCCTCTCCCGTAAACACGCAATCAGCCCCCCACCTTGCGGGCAAAAGCCTCGATATCTTGCTTGCAAGCAGCAGGCTTGCAATCGCTCAAATCGTATGACGTGCCGCCGTTTCGATAGACGGCCCGATGGGAAAACGATCGGCTGACAAGCCCGATGCCGAGCTTCTCGTACAGGGTCATCCGTGCTCCCTTTCAGCTATTATAAACAGGTGTCTATAAACAGTATCCTTGTTGATTTTCGCAGGGGCAATGAACAAACGCGTGCACCTGTCGATAAACGAACAGCTACTGGACATTGTCAAACGACTCAGATTGGAGAGGCGATGGGAGAAACCAAGATCGACCGCCGGCGGCGCTACACCCTCTCGGTCATACAGGAGGCGTTCTTCGCGCTGCTGGCCGAGGTCGGCTTCGCGAAGATGACGGTGGCGGACATCTGCCGCCGCGCAGACATCAACCGCGGCACGTTCTACCTGCACTACGAGGACAAGTTCGCGCTGCTCGATGCGCTTATCGACGAGGCATTGGCAGTGGCTCCCCCGCTTGAGGGGGTTGAATCGGCAACGCTTTGCCAGCGTCCGCCGGCAGACGACGATTATCGCCTGCTTTATTCGGACAGCGACGCATACGCTCGCGTAGCCCAGCGCGTCATAGAACGCGGAGCGGAGCAGATGGTTCCCTGGGTCATGGAGAAAACAGGGCTTTCAAGCGAAGACGCCTTCTTGCTCTTCGTCCACAACGTCCAGGGCAATCTGGCCGTCAACCGCCTGCTCGGCTGGAGACGAGGCCCCGAGTTCGCCCATGCCCAGGAGCTGCTCAACGCCTATTCCGAAGGGGGCTTACTGGCGGTATCCGCTCTTCGCGATTCCGATAACCCATCGTGACCTGCGATTCAGGAATACCAGCCTCCGAGCCCTCTCGTTCGGAGGCTGCGGCTAAAACCTCATTGCGCGTCTACCGCTCCGCGTTACTCGCCACCTGCCCGCGCCGCCGAGAGCAGGGCGCCCAAATCGGCCTGAATCGCCCCTGCCTTGCTTCCAAGCTGCAGCGGAGCCGAGCCGCCCGAGATGTTTACGCTCAGCAGGTGCGCATCCGGCAGCTTCGCGGTCATGCTCCAGAACGGGAGCGTGATGATGCCGGGGGTCATCTCGCCCACGCCAAGCTCCAGCAACAGCACGCGGCGATCGCTGCGCTCGCGCACGAAGCGCTCGTATCGTCCGAGGCTCTCGCGCCAGGCCGCACCCTGCAGAAACGTGTCGTCGCGCACCCACGGCACAAGCTGCCAGCCGCAATGCGGGCATCGGGGGACATCCTCGCTGCGGATCTCGAACCCCGCCATGCCCGCGAGCATGCGCTCGACGTAGGGGCTCGCATCGAAGAGCTCGTCGCAGCATGGCTGCTTGCATTGAAGGTGCGCGAAGCTTCCCTGATAGTTGCAGATCCTCTCGGTGGGAAACGTCTTCTCGACTTGGGTGTCCACATTGGTGCTCAGGATGAAGTAGTCCTTATGGCCGATGAGGGACCGTAGGTCGAGATAGGGCTGCGAGGCCAGCTCGCGCAGCATGGAGTCGATGTATCGCGCATAGTATGCCCATTGCTGCTCGAGGCTGGGGTAGAGGTGGTAGAAGCCGTCGAAAAGGCTCTTGAAGCCAAAGGCTTGCTGCCAGTCCGCCATTCCTGCGCGCGCCATGCCCGCGCGGTTGTAATGGTTGAACCCGGCGGCGCTCGACATGCCCGAGCCGATGCCGACGATGATGGCGTCGGCATCGTCGATAAGGCTTCGAAGCCTACGCGCTTCTCTTTCTAGGGGCGGCATCGGGCGATCTCCTCGAAAGCCGGGGCCATATCGCCGTCAACGAGAATCGTCTCGCACGAAGCGTCGGGCGCCATGGCCTGGCCGTAGTTGAACACGATGTAGGTGGCGTGCTCGCAGGCGTTCGCGATCTGGGCGAGCATGCGCTTTATGACGCCGTTGTGCAGTCCCACGCCAAGTTCGAGGATGGCGACCCTGCCGTTGCGATGGGCTTGCACAAGACGCGCGAGCTCGTCGAGCTGGGTCATGGCGAGGGTGTCTGGATGGGCGAGGCGCCGCTCGTCAACCGACGTGCGCGTGCTCCCCTCAGTCTCGAGCACGCGCTCCTCGTCGAACCCGGCGCGCGCGAAGTGCCCGTCGATGTTGCATGTGACCACGAAGGTGTCGGCGTGCTCCGTAAGACGCCGCAGCCCGTTCATGAGCGGGCTGGGCTCATATTCGACATACTCCTTTTGATGGAACCGCTCGCTCCACCGGCGTCGCACGTTTGCATCCGGGGAGGCCAGCCCCTGCAGTATGCAGCCGATACCGTCGGCCTGGGCGAGGTCTCCGTACGCCTCCCGAAAATGAGCATCGGTGCAGAAGAGATTGAGCCCCTCCGCCATATCGAGTCCGTTGCTGGCGCCGATGATGACAAGATCCGCCTCGGCTAGCGTCCTGCCTATGCGAACTGCTTTCGCCGTCTCCATGCGCTACCTCCCCAGCGTCTTGCGCACGTCGGCGAGCACGTCGGCGATATCGGCGCGAACGGCGAGCCCCCGATCCTCGATCGCGCGGGGGAGGAACTGCGTCTTGTTGTTTACGGCGATGTAGCTGGCCTGCGGTAACTGCGCCGTGAGGGCCCAGAACGGCTCCTGGATAAACGCGGGCGTCATGCGGCCCACACCCAGCTCGAGGAAGAGGATCCTCTGCCGCGCGTGCGCGTCGAGCCAGTCGGACATCTTGCGGTACTGCTCCTCGTAGAGCTCGCCCTGCAGGAAGTTGCCGTAGCCGCGAACCCAGGGGAACGCCTCTGCCCCGCAGTGCGGGCAGCGTGGCACGAGCTCTGTCGGAACCTCTAGGCCGTCTCCCATGGCCTCTACCATACGAGAGACCGGCTCGATGGCGTCCCATACCTCGTCGGTACAGCAACGGGAGCACTGGAAGAAGCGGTGGTCGCCTTGGATCTCTGCCACCTTCTCCCAAGGGTAGAGCTTCACAAACTGCGTGTCCTGGTTGGTGGTGAGCACGAAGAAATCCTTCTCGGCGAGAATGGCGTCGAGGTCCTTGTAGGGCTTGCGCAGCGGGGCGTTGAGCGTGGTGTCGAGGAAGGTGGCAAGGTAGCCCCAGCGCGCCTCGGCAGTGGGCCAGCGGTAAGACGACCCCTCAAAAGCGCCCCTGAAACCGTAGCGCTCGGCGAATTTGCCGAAATGTCTGCGATAGGTCGCGTTGTCCTCGTAGTAGAAGTCGCCGCCGCCTGCCGCGGAGAGTCCGGAAGCCCCGCCTACCAGCACGCAATCGGCTTCTTCGATCATGCGGGCAAACGTTTCGATTTGCTGGTTGTAGGGCTCTGGTTCGCGGTCGCTCAGCTCATGTGGTGTGCCGCCGGCGCGGTAGGCGGCCTGATGGGAAAACGATCGGTTGGTGAGTTCGATAACGAGCTGTTCGTATAGAGTCACTTGATACTCTCTTTCAACTACAATGAACAGGTGTCTATAAAAAGTATCAATGTTGATTTGCATCAGAGCAATGAACAGCTTCGGGCTGCTGTCGATAAACGAGCGGCTGCTGGATATTGTTGAGCGCTGCAATTGGAGGGGCCATGGAAGTGGGGAAGATCGATCGTCGCCGACGCTATACGCTCTCGGTCATACGGGAGGCGTTCTTCGCGCTGCTGGCCGAGGTCGGCTTCGCGAAGATGACGGTAGCGGATATCTGCCGCCGCGCCGATATCAACCGCGGCACGTTTTATCTGCACTACGATGACAAGTTCGCGCTGCTCGACGCACTTATTGACGAGGCCTTGGCGGCGGTGCCCCCGCTCGAGGGATCGGAGGCGGATGCCCTCTGCCAGCGTCCGCCGGCAAACGATGACTATTATCTGCTCTACTCGGATGACGACGCGTACGCCCGGGTGGCACAGCGCGTCGTCGAGCGCGGCGCCGAGCAGATGGTTCCCTCGATCATGGAGGAGACTGGGCTTTCGCGCGAGGACGCCTATCTGCTCTTCGTCCACAACGTCCAGGGAAATCTCGCGGTCAACCGCCTACTTGGTTGGAGGCGAGGGCCCGAGTTCGCCCACGCCCAGGAGCTGCTCAGTGCCTATTCCGAAGGAGGTATGCGGGCGGTATCGGCCCCTTGCGGATTAATCGCGAATTAGAACATGATAGCGTCGTCGGCCGTGAAGGCGTCGAGGGATCCCTGCTTGACCTGAATGCAGACGTATGTGATCCCCGAGTCGGACGCGGCGCGGAACTGACGATGCGCAGCGGGGGAAATGCGCAGCCAGTCGCCGGCCGCAAGCTCGATATCCTCACCGTCGATCGTGACCGAGCCTGCGCCCTCGAGCACGCCATAGATCTCCTCGTTTTCCTTGTGTGCATGGACGAACGGAACGCCAGCGCCGGCGGGAAGACTGTTGATACTCACCTCTGCCCCGGTAAGCCCGAGTACCTCGTGCAGCTCAACGCGGCTCTCATTGCCGATGTGGGTCTTTGCATAATTAGCCATAATGGTTCCTCTCTTGGGGTTGATTTACCTTGCAGGCATCTCCTGCGTGAGATATATTCAACGCGAAAGCGCATGCAAATACGAGTACGCACATATTTGTAACTGCGTGCTTTTTTGTGAAACCGGTATGGTCAAGGAGGTTGGGTCTCCCATGATGGCGAAAGAGGAGCTTCCGGAGTGTCCGGTCGCAACGGCGGTAGCGCTCATTGGCGGCAAGTGGAAACTGCTCATTATTCGTAACTTACGCGTACGCCCTTGGCGTTTCAACGAGTTGCGCCGCAACCTGGAGGGGATCTCTCAGAAGGTGCTTACCGACAGCCTGCGGCAGATGGAGGATGATGGGCTGGTCTTTCGCCATGACTATGGCGAGAATCCTCCCCGCGTTGAGTATGGCCTTACCGAGCTCGGCCGCCAGATGATGCCCATCATGGACTCGCTGGCAGACTTCGGCGCTTATTACAAGACAATTGTTTCGTAGCGGACACATCGCTTGGGGGGCGGAGAACCGCTACGAGGGTGCTAACGAAAACCTGTCCCGAATCATCGTGCGCCTGCGGCATGAAGAAGGGAGATTCTTATGAAAATCGTTGTATTGAGCGGCAGCCCGCGTAAGGGCGCTAATACCGATACCATGGTCGAGGCGTTTGCCGAGACCGCGCGTGAGGGCGGCAATACGGTCGAGGTCGTCCGCGTTGCCAGCAAGAAGATCGCCGGCTGCTTGGGATGCCAGTACTGCTTCGCCCATGAGGGCGTCTGCGTGCAGAAGGATGACATGGCCAACGTGATTGAGTCGCTGAAAGACACCGACATGGTTGTCTTCGCTTCGCCTATCTACTGGTTTGATATCACCGCACAGGAGAAGGCTGTCATCGACCGCCTGTACGCCTTCGGTGCTACGGGCTTCCCGTTCACCAAGACGGCCCTTTTGCTCGATAGCCACAGCGAGGGCGTCTATGATGCGGCGATCGCTATGTACAAGTCGGCCTGTGCGTACTGCAAGTGGGAGGACCAGGGCATTGTCACCATTAGCGGCATGACCGAGCGCGACAGCATGGCCTCATCGCCCAAGCTGGAAGAGGTGCGAGAGCTCGCTCGCAAGCTCGCCTAAGGACAAGAAGAGCGCATGGCAATCGGTGTTGGTGGAAATGCTTGCTGTCCTTACCGAGAGATAGGGGCGAATTCCCTCAAGTGCCGTATAGAACAATTTTTAAACGCAGAAAAATAACTGAAAACAAATTAATCCGCGTTAAAATATTGTCAAATAGAAGTTCATGAGGGAAGGTTACGTATGCGTCGCAAGGCAGACGAGCTCCTTAGGGAATGGCGAGACAGAGCTGATAGAAAACCTTTGCTGGTCAAAGGCGTGCGCCAGTGTGGCAAGACCTATTTGCTCAGAACGTACGCCCAGGATCTTTTCGAATCGGTTGTCTACGTTAATCTTGAGAACGACCGGTCGGCGCGAGCGGATTTTTCGGGCGGTCTTGACCCTCATTCGATCGTACGTGCGATCGAGGCTCGTACGGGACAGCGTATCGTGCCTGGCAAAACCTTACTGTTCATTGACGAGATCCAGGCATGCGAGGAAGCGCTCACTTCCCTTAAATACTTTTGCGAAGATGCTCCCGAGTATTACGTTGCGGCTGCCGGGTCGCTTCTTGGGGTTGCCATTAACCATCAGTCGTATTCGTTCCCCGTCGGAAAGACCGACTTGATTGAGATGACTCCACTCGATTTCGAGGAGTTTCTCTGGGCGATGGGGCACGATCAGCTGGTCGACGAGATACGCTCATCATTCGAGATAATGGGTCCTCTTGCGCCAAGCCTTCATGAAAAGGCGCTTGGGCTCTATCGACAGTATCTTGTTGTTGGCGGAATGCCCGAGGCGGTCCAAACGTACATCGATGATCAGTCGATCATTGATGTGGCCGAAAAACATCGGATTATTCTCGACGGATATTCCGCCGATACCAATAAATATGCTGATGAACGCTTGAGCGCAAAGACGCGTGCGTGCTTCGATTCCATTCCACAGCAGCTTGCCAAAGAGAATCGTAAATTTCAATACAAGGTAGTGCGAGCGGGGGGCAATGCGTCTCTCTTTGGAGATGCTCTCGATTGGCTTGTATTGTCGGGTACGGTGGCGCGCTGCAGCCTAGTCGGGCAGATCGAAAGTCCCTTAGAGGCCTTCGTTAACCCTTCTGCTTTTAAAATCTATCAGGCGGATACAGGGCTGCTCGTCTCCAAGGCCGGTGCTCAACGCGCCGATATTCTAGCTGGCATCGGCGGCACATTCATGGGCGCACTTACCGAAAACTACGTTGCCCAACAGCTTTCAGCCATGGGCTATCCGCTGCATTATTGGGCGCGAGATAATCGTGCGGAAATCGACTTTGTAGTAGAGAAGCAGGGATGCTTGTCTGCGATTGAAGTCAAGGCGGGGGAGAACACAAGATCTCGAAGCCTGTCCTCACTTAAAAAGACCCATCCGGGCGTGCGCCTTATCAGACTATCGACTAAGCCCTTTGGAATGAATGATGGGCTTATGTCTGTTCCACTTTATGCGACATTTTGTCTATAGGGATGATGCTGCTGTAATGCATGGGGCCCGGAGCGCGGCATTTACTGTGCTCTGGGCCCCACCGTTTTGAGAGCTTATGGTGGTTTCAGCCGATCGTCCTAGTCAAACAGACTCGGCATGTCGTTTTCCTTCATGAGGGCACCGGCAGAAGGCAGGCTCTGCGCGGTGAACTTCTCAGCCGAGACGCCGGCGCCAAGAATCTCCTCGGTCGTGCCGACGGTGGTGACCGAGCGGCCCTTCTTGGCCGTGAAGGCCTGGACGCCCTGCGTGTTGGTGGTCGTCTTGGTCTTGAGCAGCGACGTGTTGAAGTTCATCAGGCGGTAGTCGCTCGAGACCAGCGCGAGGTCGCGGTCCTCCTTGAGCACCTGCGCATACAGCAGCTTGCTGCCGCCGTAGATGGCGTTCTTAAGGCGCTTGCGGTTGGTCTTGGTAACGTATCCAGAAAGCGCGACACGCACCACGCGGCCGTTCTCAAAGACGAACAGCACGTCGGCCTTGTAGTCCTCGGGGTCGATGACCCAGATGACGCTCTCGTCGGGTTCCATCTCGAGATCGGTCGGAAGGTACGAGCCCAGCTGGGCCGACTTGGTATCCTCAAACGCCGCGACCTTGCACTTGTACACCTGGCTCTTATTGGTAAAGACCAGCAGCTCGTGCGTGTTGGAGGACGGGAACTCGATAAAGGGCTTGTCGCCGTCCTTGTACTTGAGCGTGGTCGCCTTCTTGAGCACGCGGTCCGTCATCTTCTTAAGGTAGCCATCGCGCGAGAGCATGATGGTGACCGGGTACTCCTCGACCTCGGGCTCCAAGCTTACCTCGATAACCTCATGGGGCTCGATCCTGCCCGTGCGGCGCGGCATCACGTACTTTTTGTTGACCGCGGCCAGCTCGTCGCTGATGACCTTCTTGATGTTGTCCTCGCTCGAAAGGATCTCCTCGAGCTCGGCGATCTCGCCCTCGAGCTTGGCAATGTCCTTGGTGCGGTTGAGGATGTATTCCTCGTTGATGTTGCGGAGCTTGAGCTCGGCGACAAACTCGGCCTGGGTCTCGTCGATGTCGAAACCCTTCATAAGGTTGGGTACAACCTCTGCCTCGAGCTTAGTGCCGCGGATGATGGCGATAGCCTTGTCGATGTCGAGCAGAATTGCCTCAAGGCCGTGCAGCAGGTGCAGGCGCTCGGACTTTTTGCCCAGGTCAAAGTTAATGCGGCGACGCGTGGACTCAATACGCCACTTGACCCACTCGTGCAAGATCTGGCGCACGCCCATAACGCGAGGGTAACCATCGACCAGCACGTTGAAGTTGCACGAGAACGAATCCTGCAGCGTGGTTGAGCGATAGAGTTTGGCCATGAGCTTATCGGGGTCGACACCGCGCTTAAGGTCGATGGCGATGCGCAGACCCGAAAGGTCGGTCTCGTCGCGGATGTCGGCGATCTCTTTGACCTTGCCTTCTTTGGAGAGCTTGACGATGCGCTCGATGATGACATCGGTCTTGGTGGTGTAGGGGATCTCGTAGACCTCGATGATGCGCTCTTCGGGAATCCAGCGCCAGCGGGAACGGATCTGGAAGCTGCCAAGGCCGGTCTCGACGATCTTCTCCATCTCCTCGCGGCGGTAGATAATTTCGCCGCCGGTCGAGAAGTCGGGCATGGGCATGTACTCGAGCAGGTCGCAGTCGGGATCCTGCAGGTAATGCATGGTGGCGGTACAGACCTCGTTGAGGTTGAAGCCGCAGATATCGGACGCCATGGCGACGCCGATGCCCTTGTTGGCCGAGACGAGGATGTTGGGGAACGTGGTGGGCAGCAGACGCGGCTCCTTCATGGCACCGTCGTAGCTGTCAACGAAGTCGACCGGGTCCTTGTCGATGTCTTTGAAGATCTCGGCGCTGATGGGGGAGAGCTTGGCCTCGGTATAACGCGAGGCGGCGTAGCTCAGGTCGCCCGAATAGTACTTGCCAAAGTTGCCCTTCGACTCCACGAAAGGAGCAAGCAGCGCCTCGTTGCCCGTGGCCAGGCGCACCATCGTCTCGTAGATGGCGGCGTCGCCGTGTGGGTTGAGCTTCATGGTCTGGCCCACGATGTTGGCGCTCTTCTGGCGCTCGCCCTTGAGCAGGCCCATCTTGTACATGGTGTAGAGCAGCTTGCGGTGCGAGGGCTTGAAGCCATCGATCTCGGGGAAGGCACGAGAGACGTTGGTGCTCATGGCGTACGGCATGTAGTTGGTCTCGAGCGTCTCCGTGATGGGCTGCGCCGTGACCTCCGAGTGCAGGCCGATGACGTTATCGGTGTTGACCTGCTTCTTCTTGCTCTGGGTGTTGGTTTTCTTCTTAGCCACGTTTTCCTCTTGATGCTTCCTGGGGGAGGGTTCGTTATCTTGATGCGGTCGGGGCCGCGCAACGGCGGTCGCCAGCCCTTACTGCAGGTCCAGCTGGTCGAGATACTCCTTGCCGTGCTCGGCGATATGGCGCTTGCGGCCGGCCTCGTCGTTGCCCAGCAGCAGGTTGAACATGGTCTCCATCTTGGCGACGTCCTCGGGTTCCACCTTGATCAGGCGGCGCGTCTCGGGGTTCATGGTGGTGAGCCACATCATGTCCGGGTCGTTCTCACCAAGACCCTTGGAGCGGTTGATGGAGCACTTCTGGTCGCCGATCTCCTTGAGGATGCCGTTCTTCTCGAGCTCGGTGTAGGCAAAGTAGGTCTTCTCTTTGCAGTTGATCTCGTAGAGCGGCGACTCGGCGATATACACGTAGCCTTCGTCGATAAGTGTGGGCACCAGACGGTAGAGCATGGTGAGCACGAGCGTGCGAATGTGATAGCCGTCGACGTCGGCGTCCGTACAGATGATGACTTTGTTCCAGTTGAGGTTGTCCAGGTCAAAGGCACCGAGGTTCTTGATGCGCTTGTCCTTGATCTCTACGCCGCAGCCCAGTACGCGCATGAGGTCCATGATGATGTCGGACTTAAAGATGCGCGGGTAGTCCTCCTTCAGGCAGTTGAGGATCTTGCCTCGGACGGGCATAACGCCTTGGAACTCGGCATCGCGCGAGGTGCGAATGGCGCCTGCTGCCGAGTCGCCCTCTACGATGTAGATCTCGCGACGGTTTTTGTCCTTGGAGCGGCAGTCGATGAACTTCTGCACGCGGTTGGCCATGTCGGTCTTCTGCTGCAGGTTGGTCTTAATGCTCTGGCGAGTCTTTTCGGCGTTCTCACGCGAGCGCTTGTTGATGAGCACCTGCTCCACGATCTTGTTGGCAGCGTCTTTGTTCTCGATCAAGTAGGTCGAGAGGCGCTCCTTAAAGAAGGCGGTCATGGCCTGCTGGATAAAGCGGTTATTGATAGCCTTCTTGGTCTGGTTTTCGTAGGACGTCTGGGTGGAGAAGCAGTTGGTCACCAGTACCAGGCAGTCCTGGACGTCTTGCCACTTAATGCCGGTCTCGTTTTTGTTGTACTTGCCCTGTTGCTTAATATAGGAATCGATGGCGCTGGTCAGAGCGCTGCGCGCGGCCTTCTCGGGCGAGCCGCCGTTCTCGAGCCACGATGAGTTGTGGTAATACTCCTGCATCATGAAGGTGCGCGAGAAGCACATGCACGCGGTGATCTTTACGTTGTAGTCGGGCAGGTCCTCGCGATCGCGACCGCGGCGGTCGGCCTCGATAAAGAAGGGTTCGGTAAGGTAGTCGGTACCGACCTTCTCGAGCACGTAGTCCTCGATACCCTTGGGGTAGCAAAAATCCTCTTCGCAGAACTCGCCATCGTCGCCTTCGATGCGCAGGCGGAAGGTTACGTTGGCGTTGACCACGGCCTGGCGGCGCATGGTCTCGCGATACCAGTCGTGGGGAATGCTGATGGAGGTAAAGACCTCAAGATCGGGGCGCCACTTGATGGTGGTGCCGGTGCGGTTCTCGTCGCTGGGCTCAATCTCGAGTGCCTTCTTTTTGGCGCCGACGACCTTGCCCTTCTTAAAGTGCAGAGAGTACTTGTTGCCGTCGCGCCAAACCGTGACGTCCATGTACTCGGAGGCGTACTGGGTCGCGCACGAGCCCAGGCCGTTGGTGCCGAGCGAGAAGTCGTAGTCGCCGCCCTGGTTGTTGTTGTACTTGCCGCCGGCGTAGAGCTCGCAGAAGACGAGCTCCCAGTTAAAGCGCTTCTCGGAAGGGTTCCAGTCGAGCGGGCAGCCACGGCCATTGTCCTCTACCTGAATAGAGCCATCGCGAAAGGCGGTGAGGGTGATGAGCTTGCCGTAGCCCTGGCGCGCCTCGTCAACGGCGTTGGACAGGATCTCGAAGGCGGCATGCGCGCAACCGTCGAGTCCGTCCGAGCCAAAGATGACGGCGGGGCGCAGGCGTACGCGCTCCTCGTCCTTGAGCTGGCGGATACTGTCGTTACCATAGTTTGCGGTGTTTTTTGCCATACTCGCTCTCTCGGTGCTCCTTTGCTGCGTTTTAGTCATATAGATAGTCAAGGTAGCATAGCCCAGGCCTTGGGCGATTCCAACCAACACGAATTCCATCGAACAATAGTTCGATTAGATAATGGATGCTTGGGATGCGGGTGGGGTCTGTCCTATTCAAACATCTGCGGCAGGTCGATGAAGACGGTTCGATCGCTTTCGTCAGCTTCGAAGCCCGAACGGGAGAAGAATCCGTAGCGATGGCACTTGAGCCCCGTTGCCTCGACTTGGGTGATTTCCTCGTCGACCATTTTTTGCGTGACGGGGGATTTGCGGAACTTTGCTTCGTAGAATGCGTAGCCCTCGGGGTCTTGCGTTACCACATCGAATTCGCCGCTCGTTTTGTTTGCGGGATCGTCGTACCAGTACTTGCCTATGGCATCGAAAGCCGGTTCGATCTTGCCAGTCCTGTTTTGCCGTACGAGGTATTGACGGCAGATCTCCTCGAACATATGTGGAGTGTAGTTTTCCTCGAAGTCTTGGGAGACGTGACGATCATAGAAGACTTCCGGGTCGAGCAGCTGACGCGCAGAAGCATTGCGGAAGACGTAGCGATAGTAAAAGAGCGAAAGTGGGTCCACCACAAAGTAGCCAGACTTGCGCTTATTCGTAGGGTCGTTGATGGGTGCACGCTTTTGGACGATTTCGAGTGACATGAGCTTGTCGAGTACGTCTGCCATGGCCGGACCGCTCGAGACGTGCGACTGTGCCAGCACGTCCCCCCAACGGGAGTAACCTTGTGCGAGAGCCCCGAAAACTTCGTTGGCGTTGGTCATCTTCGAGATCTCGGCGTTGAGATAGGACGGTACTTCGCTTTCTAAGCGGGCGCCAGGTTCTGTGACGAGCTCGATGATATTGTCGCGTACGCTTTGGGACTGATCGATGAGGCGATTGTAAAAGGGGATGCCGCCAAAAACGCTATAGAGCCGCACCTTGTCCTCGGGTGAGAACGCGGGATAGAACTTTGCAGCGTCAAAGTAATCCATGGGCTTAAGCTCAAGCGCGAGATCAATTCGCCCGTAGAGGGGGCTTTCATGCTCGATGAGAGATTTCATAATCTCAACATAGGAGCCGCACAGGACAATGTTTAAACGTGAGTCTTCCCTGTGAGCGTCGATTGAGGTCTGGAGAATGCTGTCTAAGCCTTTAACCGCATCTCTCAAGTAGGGGTATTCGTCGAGAACGAGGGTAATGTTCTTGTCTTTGGCTTGGGCAAACAGAAATTCGATGAGCTCGCGGATGCCCGTGAAGGCGAGCGGAGGAAAGCTTAGCGCTTCAGCAGCAAGGGCGGACAGACTCTCGAGGTTGTCTGCCTCGGAGGTTTGGCGGCACTCGTAATAGATCGTTGCGACGTCCGATAAATCGGTTAGCGCCTGCTTGATGAGCTCACTTTTGCCGACGCGACGCCTTCCGTAAATGAGAACATTGCGCTGCTCGGGCGCATTGAGTGTTTTCTTAATACGGGCGAGTTCAAGCTCCCTGCCAATGAATTCCACTTACTCGGTTCCTTCCGACTCGGTTTTGTCCGAGTTAATTGTATCGCATGAACAAGTTTATGCTCGAGTTTACTCGGACAAAACCGAGTCGGTTCTGTCCGAGTAAGTTTGAATAGCGAATCGAAATTGTTATGTCCACATGGCGATGGCGAACATGGTTTCCATAAGCGCCGCGTTCGCGCTTGTTATTGCCGCAATGCGCTGTGTCGCTGAGGCGCAGATCGTACCGCTCGAAAGCGTCTTTTGGTTGGCGAACCTGGCCACGGGCGTGTTCTGCGGAGCGACGATTTTCGCGGCCACGTTTGCCGTCCTGTGCGTAACGTTTTTCACGGCGAAAAGACGCCGCGCCAAGCTCGAGGCTGAACTCGACTCCTCAGACGACATTTAATGCGCAATGGGCCGGCTCTGGGTATCCAGAACCAGCCCATTTTGATGTTCGATTAGCCGAGTCAGCGCCTCTCACAAAAGTAAGTAGGAGCTAGCGAGGCCTATCCGAATTGACCTCATTGGCGGTGTCGGTTTCGAGCGCCGTGCGGCGGGCGCTGTAGGCGACGAGGCCGGCGCCTGCCGCGGCGAGTGCTGAAGCGGCTGCCGTAAGGGGAGCGTTGACATCGCCCGTGCCCGCAAGCGCGCCCGCTTTTCCGGAGCGCTTGCTATTGCCGTGGTCCTTGCCGCTGCCGGAGCTGCTTCCGCCGGAGCCGCTGCCCTCGTCAGTAGCGCCGCCACTCGAGCTACCATCGCCGTCTGCTGTCATCGGGGCGTCGTGAAGTCCTGTCGTATCCGCGCTGTCGCATACGCCGACCTGAACTTCTGAGCGTTCGTATGCCGCGTCGGGCACATGAAGCTCGTGCAGTACGGCGCCAAGCGTCGAGTTTGCGCCCGGTCGAATTTCCTCGAACGTTACGGGATCGAGCGCCACCAGATTACGTGCCTTCGCATACAGCGTTACGCGTTTGCCCACTTCGTCGCTCCAGCTCTCGGGGATGGCGAAGCTCATGCGGAACTGTGCCGTGCAACCCGGTGCCAGCACGGCGTTGCCGTTGTCGGCTACCAGCGGGTGCGTCGCAAAATGTTCGCCCAGCGTCTCGAGTGCGTACTTCACGTGTGCCATGTCGTTGGCCGAAGCGTCCTCGGCAAGCTCTGGATCGTAGATCGATGCCATACGTGCGTTCACTCCGAATCCGATGGATGCGCTGGAGAACGGCTGGCTGGAGCCCTCTCGATACAGATCGATCGTGCCGGCGGTCAGCAAGGTGTTGCCGTCGTTTCGCACCGTGACCATGAAGGATTCGCCTGCTGCTCCGGGCACCACTGCGCCCGAGGTGGCGACCGCGCCCGTCGGAGTGGCACATGCCACCAAGGGTACTTCGATGCCGTGCAGCTCTGCCTCGCTCTTCTCCGCGCTCACAATGTGCGTGGCGAGCGCGGAGAGCATGCCTTCCGACGTCAAAAAAGTCGTTATCTGATCGACGGGATGGTCCAGCTCGCACATCACGAACGGCTCCGTGAACAAATCGCGTGCCAAGGTGCTGGCGAAGATGCGGAAGTGCTTGCCCATCACTGCTACCGGGTTGCCTTCTTCGTCGTAGGTTTGTCCAACCTTGCCATCGGTGTTCTCCACATAGAGCACGCACCTGCCGTTGTTGCTTACGCTAAACGATGCCGGGCCACAGCCTGCGGCACCCACGGGCTGCGTTGCAAATGCCGATGCGCCTCGCGTCCAAGTAATATGCTGCAGTTGCTCGTTGACGGTTGCCAAAAAGCCCGAATGTTGTGGCCACGGCACCGCGTGGGGCACCGCGGCGTCCGGCGGCATAACGCCCCAGCCCGCGATAGACTGGCCAATCACGGCGTACGAAGCGCAGCCGCAACCGTCTGCGGTCTCGTATGCAACGGGCACCACCATTTTGCCGTTGATATTCTCGGGCTCGCCCAGCTCGATACTCGACGGTGCTTGCGGAAAGCGGAGAACTTGGCGGAACGTCAGGCTGTCGCCCGAAACGTCCGACCACAGGGTAAAGCACTCCAGCGCAACCTCAGCCTCGCTGCCGAGCGCCTTTTCTGCGGTGGTTTCGCGGCGGTGGAGGTAGGCACCCGACAGGCGCCCGTCGACCAGCGTCTTGCCCACCGTGATACGTGGGCACTGCAGGCAATGGTAGCCATCCTCTTGCAGGCGGCCGCGCGAGATGCTGCGCCATGACGTATGCGACACCACGCGGGTCTCGTCATTACTTATGCGCAGGCGCACGACGGACAGTATGCCGGCTGTGCTTGCCGTATCGAAAAGGGTGTTGTCGCCGTCGGGGCGCTCGCCCGAGACCAGCAGCACGTAGGCGTCCTGGTTTCCCCTCCCGTCCGTATATTCCACCACGTCGAAGTCGTAATCGTATATGCCGTCGCGCTCCACGTCGCCCTCGCCAAACCCAAGGGGGAAGTCCACGGGCGTGGGGGCGGACCACGTGCCGTTTGCCCTTGTGTGCACCACCAGGCGCGAGCGGCCATTGTCGCCGTAGCACACCGAGGCGATACGGAACAGGCATTCTACGCCGGCAATCATTGCCAGCTTCATGTGGGCTTCGCTGAGCACGCCAGTAAACAGCACGTTGTCGTTCGAGGGCTTGATACCGCCACGCTCGTCTTCCGACACGCCGGCAGAATTGGCGTTGGGGTCCGCAGCGGCGTCCTTCGCCTGCCCGATATGGGTGTACGCATACATCGGCGCGGCGTTTTCGTCGTTCTCTATCAGTGCATGGACGAAATGCTCGATCTGTCCCGTGTCGTCGCTTTCTGCATCCGCCTCGAGCTCAATGCGCCTGACCGCTTGATCCCAATCGCGCACGACAGGCGCGGCGTTTACGGCAGTGGCCTTAACCTCGGCGCGTGCGAGCAGCTCGGCGTTGGTGACGATGGTGGCCGATGCGATAAATTGCGGCACGCCGCCCGCCTCGATGTTGCCGGGCGTGCCGAAGCAGGCATCCAACGTGTAAGGCGTATCTCCACCCAATGCGAGCTCAGAGCGCTGGAGCACATACTGGTTGCCATTGTTCACCGACATATTCCACGAATCGAGGAGTGTGGGCCACGACCCCGACCAAGCCTTGGTGGTCCACTTGAACATTACGAACTGGAGTATCACATCGACATCGACGTCTGCACCTACACGCAGTCGCGGAAGCTGGTGTCCATCTGCCTTCTCGTACCCAATGAACAGCGTGAGGGATGCGGCGCCGCGCACGGCAGACGAAGCGACGCCTGCAACGCCGGCGCCAAAGGTGACGGCAAGCCCGATCTGGATGGTGAACGAGCCCGACGTGTTTGAATAGTCGAGCGAAATGTTTTTAAAAAACGCCGCGCCGCTGCCGTGTGTGTGGGCACCCACGGCGAGCGCCAGTTTTGCCAGCACCCAGGGGTTGACGTTTAGGAAAAACGGCACCGGTCCTAGGGTAAACTGCTCGGTCCAATTGAGGTCGGTTCTTACCTGGAAGAGGGCCTTAATATTGCCGTATGCGGGGTCGTTGTTGTCGCCCCAGGTTTTGCCCATCCAATCGTAGGCAAGCGAGCCGTACAGCTGTGTGGCGATATCCATCGTGAACAGCAGTGTGCAATGGTGGCGAAGGAGCTTGGTGTTTCTTGGATCGGTACCCGAACCGGCACTCATACTCTTGTACTGATTCCACTTCCCCTCCATCTCGTCGAGGTAGCGGTTTGCCTGCTTGGCGCCCGACTCGCGCGGCGATTTCTTCCAGTATTCCGGATCAGGGTTGCCCGAATCGTTCATATAGCTGGCTGGTTTGTATCCTCCGCCAAACAGCACGTATCCAGCAAACGAGAAATCGAAGAGGATTGGAAATGTGGGCATCCAGCACGTGAACTTATTGCCGCCGATGCCGGGAAACGCCGCGGGGAAATCAAACGGAGTGATCTCTTGGTCCATGGTAGTGGGGACGATAGTGGTCGAGCCCGATTCCGCCTTTGCGGCCGGCGCAGTGACAACGGCCATGGGGGAGGAGAGTGTATAGGTCTTGCCCTGGTAGTCGAGGACAAAGCGTAACTTGCATCCTTCTTCCAGAAGGCTCGACGCTGCATCGAGGAACTTGTCTTCGAGCGTGAACGTCGCCAGATTATCCGCGCCCGATGCGCTGGCCTTGACTTGGCCAATCTGCGTGACGGTTTCGGGTGAGCTGCCCGCAGCGGGCATCACTTTATTGATATGCAATGTTGCCTGCCCGCCCTGTGGCAGATGTGCCTGAACGGTAAAGGCGTGCGTGTCGGGTTGGTCGTCTGCTGCTTCGTCCGCTGGCATTGCCATAAACGTGGCGTCGGCGTACTGGATGTCCCATTCGTCGAACGTGAGCTGGCGGAAGTACGGCTCGCCGTCGGAGAGCGGACGTGTGGGCGCGGCTATGGCGGTGCCGCCCTGGATACGCGCGAGGGGAATCTCGACATCACGGTAGCCCGCCATGCTAATGGAGATGCCGCCGTTAAAGTCGTACGCGTCAAGGAGCGTTGCCTCGTCCACGTAGCCTTCCGAAAGCGGCGCGACCTCAAAGATAGCCGTGCCCTCGTCATCGGTCGTGGCGGTGAGCTGCTTGTCTGCGGCATAGCGCGATGCGAGCGTGACCTGGGCACCTGCGATGGGCGTATTCTTATTGGCGACGTCGACCACGACCACACCAAACATGGTGCGCGAGAGAACGAGCACCCTGAAGGGATCTTTTTCGTCGGCATAGGCTGCGGTGGGCGCGAACGGCAATATGAAGGCGTTTGCGCTTCCCGGCACGCGCGGCAACATAATGCTCGCCAGCGAGGACGCTCCGGCAACAAGTAACGAACGGCGATCAAGCATCTTTGGCTCCCATCCCGCAAACATCGGAGGAAATAATCCAATTTTGCGAGAAGGTGCCCCGTGGCGGTAGTGCCGTTCGAGGGCCAAAATGTCCAATTTGAGCGCGCGAAAGCGCCAGGCCCCGGAGCGCGTTCGATGCGCTTGGCAGCCCGGTCGCTAACGCAACATATGCGCGACCAGTTCGGCGCGTGTGCCGATGCCAAGCTTTGCGTATACGCCGGATAGTCGGTTTTTGACGGTGCCCGGCGACACACCCATATGACGAGCGATTTCGGCATTGGTCCACCCACGGCAGGCGAGCATGGCCATGGTGAACTCCGTGGTCGTTAGATCGTCGGCCACATCCTCGCCCGAATCGGGGTTGTGGATGCGCCGCCAGCCGTAGCTGAAGCGGTACGTGATCTCGATGATGCGCGCGAAGTCGTCAGGGTATTGCGTTTTTAGGCATGCCTCGATAAGCCCCTGCAAAAGGCCGTGGTGCTCGCCGATGAGCTCGATAGGGCCGTCGGGGCGCGCAATGTCCCAAGCGGCTCCGAAGTGCGTTTTTGCGGCGTCGATGTCCTTGAGGCTCATGCATGCCATGGAAGCTGCCAGGTGCAGGAACAGTTCCGAGATCGGATAACTTCCCTGTTTCATGATCAGGGCGTTTTCCGCCATGCCCAGACTGCGGCCATATTCGCCGCGCAGGTACAGGGCATGCGCCATCACGTAGCTGGCGAACAGGCGCAGGCCTTCGGGCAGATGCGCCGCAAGCGGATAAAACTCTTCGGCGGAATACGGGGAAGGCAAGTGCAGCAGGACGCTCGCGGCCGAGGCGAACAGGATATGCGTGGCGTGGACGGCGGGTGATTCCTCGTCAGTTGGCGTATCGAGGATGCCCGCAAGGCAACGGCGGGCATCGGCGATACGGTTGAGCGACAGACTGGCATATCCGCAGATAAAGCATGCGGAATAGCGCAGTGCGGGGTCGGTGGCGTCAAGATGGGGGCGTGCTGTCTCGGCGGCGAGGGTGGCCTGTCCGCGAAAGTACAGCGCTTCTGCCGTGGCAATGGCGCGCGAATCGGGGTCGGAAATGCCTGCAACCGCAGCGTCAATCTGCCCCGGCACAAAGGCGGTACACATCAACGGCATGGGAACGCATGGGTAGCCATCGCAGTCCATCTTCCATCTCCCATCAGGTGGCAACATTAGCAGCAATTGTACTCCTGTTGCTCGGGACTGGAATTTGTGGGTATCGCCTACGATTATGCCGAACGTATAAAGGAAGAGTCTATTGGCGATGCTCCCAAGGTGGCTACCGAAGCCTAGCTGACCTCGACATTAGGAAAAATTGCCACCCCTGCAAAAAGCTTCGTCGCAGCGATGGGAAACGAACCTCGCTCTGCATATAATGAGGTCATATGACGGTGCGTTTGCATACGTGCAACGCACTCCCATCGAACCGAAAAGGAGCTCTGCATGGATCCCAACAAGCGTCCCGACGATATGGTGCGTATCACCACTCCCGAACTTGCTCAGGTGTTCATCGATGAGCAGGTCACTGCAATCCGCGAGCAGATTGGCGACAAGAAGGTCCTGCTGGCCCTTTCCGGTGGCGTTGACAGCTCTGTTGTCGCGGCGCTGCTCATCAAGGCTATCGGCAAGCAACTCATCTGCGTGCATGTGAACCACGGCCTGATGCGCAAGGGCGAGAGCGAGCAGGTCGTCGACGTGTTCCAGAACCAGATGGACGCCAACCTGGTCTATGTGGACGCCACCGACCGCTTCCTCGACAAGCTCGTCGACATCGACGAGCCCGAGGCCAAGCGCAAAATCATCGGCGCCGAGTTTATCCGCGTGTTCGAGGAGGAGGCCCGTAAGGTTGGCGACGAGGTCAGCTTCCTCGCCCAGGGCACCATCTATCCCGACATTCTGGAGTCCCAGGACGGCGTGAAGGCTCACCACAACGTGGGCGGCCTGCCCGAGGACCTGCAGTTTGAGCTCTGCGAGCCCGTCAAGCTGCTGTACAAGGACGAGGTGCGCGTTGTGGGTCGCGAGCTCGGCCTGCCCGAGAACATGGTCGAGCGCCAGCCGTTCCCCGGCCCCGGCCTGGGCG
>URSO01000014.1 GCA_900550415.1 uncultured Collinsella sp. | reverse complement strand
GGGGGGGGAAGGGGGGGGGGGGGGGGGGGGAGGGGGTGGGGAAAGGTGTTGAAAAATGGGGCGGTTCCCCATATTATTGATGACGTCGACAGGCGGGGTGGTTCCCCGCGTACGTGCCATCTGAGTAACCGAGGGGAGGGCGCACATGGGAATGACTGGTGCATACGAGCGCAATCTCGATGCAAAAGGTCGTCTGTCCCTGCCTGCACCCCTTCGCGAGGAGCTTGGAGAGCACGTTCGCGTGTTCAAAGCCCTGGATGTCGATGCTCTGTACGTGTTCTCTGCCGAGGCCTTCGATAAGTGGGTCGAAGGGCTCTTCGCGGGTCGTGAGGGCCACGAGGGTTTTAACCCGCGTGACATTAACGACCAGAAGCTCATGAGGGCGATCAACAAGCGCACCACGTCGATGGATGTGGACAGCGCGGGTCGTATCGGTCTTTCTGAGTCTCTCCGCAAGCAGGCGAACCTCGACCGCGAGGTCACGGTTGTGGGTAACTACGACCACCTTGAGGTTTGGGATCGCGCCGCGGCCGATGAGGACGATGACGATGAGGCCCTGCTGGACCTTTTCTTCTCGTAAGGGCAAGGCACGGGTAACGGATGGAGCGTGGGATCTTGACACAAGAATATCGGCATGAACCTGTCATGCTCGGCGAAGTGCTTGAGTCGCTGCAGCTAAAGAGCGGCTCCGTTGTCTGCGATTGCACCCTTGGCGGTGCCGGCCATTCGGTAAAGATGGCCGCACAGGTGGGGGAGACGGGCCTTTTGCTCGGCGTCGATCAGGACGACATGGCCCTCGAGGCCGCTGGCGCCCGTCTGGACCGCGAGGTTCCCGGCGTTCCGCACCAGCTGCTGAAGGGCAACTTCGGCGACTTGGACGAGCTGCTTTGCTCGGCCGAGGTGCCCGGGGTCGATGGCTTCCTGTTCGATTTGGGCGTTTCGTCACCACAACTCGATATCCCTGGCAGGGGCTTTTCGTATAACGAGGACGCCCCATTGGACATGCGGATGGATCCGGGCAATAACACCTTAAACGCAGCTGAGGTCATCAACACCTATAACGAACACGACCTCGCCCGGATTCTACGCGTCTACGGCGAAGAGAAGTTCGCCTCGCAGATCGCGCGCGAGATCGTGCGCCGCCGCGAGCAAGAACCGATCGAAACCACCGGTCAGTTTGTCGAGATCATCAAGGCGGGTATCCCAGCTGCCGCTCGTCGGCATGGTGGACACCCGGCCAAGAAAAGTTTCCAGGCCATTCGCATCGAGGTCAATCACGAACTCGATGTGCTCGAACGAGGACTTGATGCCGCCACCAGGTGGCTCAACCCGGGCGGACGCATCTGCGTCATTTCGTATCACTCGCTCGAGGACCGTATCGTAAAGAACCACTTTAAGGAGATGAGCCAGGGGTGCACGTGTCCGCCGGAGATTCCGGTGTGCGTGTGCGGCAACGTGCCGATACTCAAGGTCATCACCCGCAAACCCCTGGTTGCCCAGCCTGATGAGGTTGAGCGCAACCCTCGGGCGAGATCAGCCAAAATCCGCGTGGCGCAGCGTCTGTAGGCGCGACCGCGCGATATTGGACCTCCCGCTCGCACCATAAACGAAGCTTAAACACACTACCAACGTACTCGGGATGGGAGGCGGCATATCATGGGCTACAACACTTCAAACGCAGCACTCGCCTATGATATGAACGCCATGCCCGCCTATCGTGAGACGCCGCAGGCCCCCGTTGCTCCCCGTGAGCAGCGCACGCCGCGCTTTGATGTCTACACGGGCGCGGGCCGTCAGGCAAACCAGGCGGTAAGCCCGGTTTTCATGAGCGTTCTTAAAACGTTTTGCATCATTGCGGCTATCTTCATGACGATCGGCGTCGCCCGCGTGGCGCTCGCCGGCGTTACGGCCCAGGTGCTCAACAGCAACGCCGAGCTTACCAGCACGCTCGAAAAAGCGACCGATGAGAGCTCCGACCTGGAGGTCATGCATTCGGTCTATGGTGCCGACACGCGCATTCGCGACCTTGCGGGCGCTTATGGCATGGTGGAGCCCAGCGAGAGCGTTACACTTGATTTTTCGCAGGATGCAGCCGCGGGCGCTAGCTCGACCGCGACCGCTCAGTAACAAGACGGTAGCTGAGTATGACAAATGACTATCGCCGCGGTTCCGATGGGGGCCGCGGTTCTGGACGTCCCTCGTCGCGGGGACGTTCTGGTTATCAAGGAACGGGTCGGCAATCTTACAACGCCGGGCGGTCCCGTGGCAACGACCCGGCGTCGCGACTTCGCGGCTCGGGCGGCCCTCAAGTGCATAACACCAGGTCGCGCAAGAGCTCGTCGACCGAATGGCTCACAGGCACGCCTCTGCCTCGCCGCAAAGCCGTCATGGGATTCATTGGGTTTGGCTTGGGCTTGGGCGTCTTTCGCCTTGCCGACTATCAAATTGTCGAAGCCGATAAACTGCGCGAGCGTGCCGATGCGCGTCGCCTGCTTGCGCAGACCCTCTATGCCAAACGTGGCACCATCTACGACCGCAACGGTAACGTGCTGGCGTCGTCGGTCGAATGTCGCAATATCGCCGTGAACCCGCAGCTTGTCGAGGATGTTGACAAGACGGTGTCGGCGCTGGTCAAGGCAACTGGAATCGATAAAAAGACCTGCCGTAAGCTCGTTGAGTCCGATGGAACCTGGGTGTATATCAAGCGCCAGGTGGACGAAGACGATGCTGCGGCGCTGGAGAAGAAGAACCTGCCCGGCGTGCTTTTTGAGCAGGCCATGAAGCGCGTATATCCATACGGCAATCTGGCATCGCAGGTGCTGGGTGTAGTGAATGTAGACAACGACGGCTTGACGGGTCTCGAAAAGCAATACAACAAACTTCTGACCGGCACGAACGGTTCTCTCGTGCGCGAGCGCGCGAGGGACGGCAGCTATATCGCGGGCGGTGCCTATAAAAAGGTGGCTGCGGTCGACGGCGTTGATATCGTGACGACGCTCGATGTCAATATCCAGCGTGCGGCTGAGGACGCTCTGGCAGAGGCTGTCGAGAAGACAAAGGCCAAGAACGGCTCGGCTTTGGTCACCGACCCTACGACAGGCGAGATCTTGGCAGCCTGCTCGTATCCGACCTACGACCAGACCAATTTGGAAAACGCCAAGACCGAGGATATGAACCTGCGCCTGGTCACCGACGCCTACGAGCCCGGCTCGGTCTTTAAGACGCTCGTGGCGGGCGCCGGCTTCGACTTGGGTGTCGTGCGGTCGAGTACGTCGTTTGAGGTGCCGGCGAGCATCAAGGTGGGCGACGATACCGTCACCGATGCCGACAAGCGCGACTATGCCATGACCATGGATGTGCGCGAGATGATGCGCCGTTCGTCCAACGTAGGCTTTGTCCTGGTGGGGCGCAAGATCGGTGCCGACGACTTTGCCGCCTATGTGGACAAGTGGGGCATCGGTCACAGCTCTGGTGTCGATTTTCCGGGCGAGAGCCTGGGCATCGTCAAGGAGCGTGACCAGTATGACGGCGCCACGCTGGGCTCGATGAGCTTTGGACAGGCGCTGTCTGTCTCGCCGATTGAGATCGCACGTGCCGTGGGCGGCATCGCCAACGGCGGCGTGATGATGACCCCGCACTTCTATAAGTCCAGCAAAGGTGACGAGAAGGACTGGGGCGAAGGCGAGCGCGCGATTTCGGAGGATGCCGCATCCCAGGTGACATCGTGCATGCAGACGGTCGTGTCGGAGGGAACGGGCGTTGGCGGCGCGGTTGACGGCTATGACGTGGCGGGTAAGACCGGTACGGCCGAACGTGCCGACGAGAACGGCGGCTACCTCAAGGAGAACTACATGTCGTCCTTTATGGGCTTTGCACCGGCACAATCGCCCAAGGTGCTGTGCTATATCACGCTCGACGGAACGCCGAGCGGCTCAGATGCCGCTGCGGTTCCGTTCCAGTTCATTATGGCCAACGCGCTCGACGTGCTGGGTATCCCGCGCACGAAGTAGGGGGTTACAATCTTTGGGGCGTGGTTTGTTGTCCCATATGAGGGGTGTTCACATGCCCTGCACCACGCATGCGCGGCGCTGGGATACAATACGCCGATAGCATTATTAGGTTTACAGGGGAGCTGCAATGATAGAGATCGCCGTCAACAACCTCGCGGCCGCAACAGGGGCCCGAACCGTGACGGGAGAAGTCGATCGGGTATGCCGCGGGTGCGTTATCGACTCGCGCCAGGTCGAGGAAGGGACGATCTTTGTCGCCTTCCCCGGCGAAAAGGTCGACGGCAATGATTTTGCCTCCCGTGCCATCGAGTCGGGTGCCGGTGCCGTCGTGATGACGCGTGAGCCCGATGCCGAGCTGGTTTCGCTGGCGCAGGACAAGGGATGTGCCATCTTGATGACCGACGACCCCGAGGAGTTCTTGCTGCGCCTG
Organism: uncultured Collinsella sp.; assembly: GCA_900550415.1. GTDB lineage: Bacteria > Actinomycetota > Coriobacteriia > Coriobacteriales > Coriobacteriaceae > Collinsella. The sequence continues at coordinate 34,829 of URSO01000014.1, read as the reverse complement.
GCGCATGTATATCGCTTGGAGCTTGGCTGCCTGGTCGTCGGCATTACCGGTTCGATTGGCAAGACGACGACCAAGGACGTGCTCGCCGCCGTGCTCGCCAAGCGTTATCGCGTCTGGGCCACCAAAGGCAATTTCAACAACCTGATTGGCATGCCGCTCACGGTGCTTTCTGCTCCGGCCGATACCGAGGTCCTGGTGCTCGAGATGGGCATGAACCATTTTCATGAGATTGAGCGCCTGTCCCAGTCTGCCAACCCCAATCTTGCCATCGTGAGCAAGATCGGAACCTCCCACATCGGTATTCTGGGCAGCCGCGAGAACATCGCCCGCGCCAAGTCCGAGATTGTCCAGGGCATGTGCGCCGCCGGCGACTTCTCGCCGTTGCTGGTTTTGGGCGGCGAGGACGACTTTACGCCGTTTATTCGCGATACGTTCGCCCAGCCTGCGGGTATTGACGTGATGATGGCCGGCGTCTCGGACGACGACGAGATCCGCGCGCGCGACATTCGCGTCGACGACGAGGGCCATCCGGTCTTTACGCTCGACTTTGGTCAGGGCGACACGGTCGATACCATGCTGGCCATTCCCGGCGTGCAGTCCGTGCCCAATGCCGTCAAGGCCGCCGCGGTCGCCTATCGTCTGGGCGTGACGCCCGAGCAGATCGATGCTGCCTTTAGGGGTCTTACGATCACCGGCCACCGTCAGGAGATCAAGCGCGCCAAGAGCGGAGCACGCATCATCGACGACTCCTATAACGCCAGTGCCGAGTCTATGGCTGCCGGCCTCGATTTGCTGTGCTCGCTCATCTGTGACGGTTCGCGCATGGCGATCTTGGGCGAGATGGGCGAGATGGGCGACGAGGCTCCCCGCATGCATGAGCTCGTGGGCGCCTATGCCGCCGCCAAGAAGCTCGACATGCTCGCGTGCGTCGGTGGTGAGCTGGCTCAGCTCATGGCCGATGCCGCACGCATGATGGGCATGGATGAGGACCGCATCCAGGTGTTCTCCGATTATCAGCAGGTGCTCGACCGCATGGGCGGCGCGCTCGAAAATCATGATGTTGTATTGGTCAAGGGTTCCCGTTTTGTTGAGCTCGACCGCTTTGTGGAAGGTGTGTGCTAGCCCATGTTCGGCAATCCCTCGTATCCTACGTATCAGGCCTTTTTGGGACTTGGTATCGCTGCCGCCATTGCACTGCTGCTTATGCCGTGGTGGATCAAGCTGCTGAAGGTCGAGGGCATCGGCCAACAGGTCCGAGCCGACGGCCCCAAGCGTCATTTGATTAAACAGGGTACGCCGACCATGGGCGGCGTCATCATCCTTGTCGCGATCTCGCTGACCTGCCTGCTGATGGGCAAGCTCACCACCGAGCTCGTGCTCGTGCTGCTTGCCACGCTGGCCACCGGCGTTCTGGGTCTCATCGACGACCTGACCTCCGTCACGCATGGTCGCTCGCTCGGCCTGACGCCTCACGCCAAGATGATCGGTCTGACCATCATCTGCGTTACTTTTACCGTGCTCGCCGTCAATTGGTGCGGCGTCGCCCCCGAGATTCGTTTTCCCGGCGGCCTGACGATTGACCTCGGTGTTCTTTCGACCACCATCTGCGGCCTTTCGTTCCCGTGGCTCTACATTGTATTTTGCTGGCTGATGATCGCCGGTCTTTCCAATGCCGTGAACCTGACCGATGGTCTGGACGGTCTTGCCGGCGGCACTTCCATGATCGCCATGCTCGCCATGGCCGCCATGGCGTTTTTGCACGGTGACGTGAACCTGTCCATCTTCTGCACGGCGTGCGCCGGTGCCTGCCTGGGCTTTTTGTGGTTCAATTGCTACCCGGCGAGCATCTTTATGGGCGATACCGGCTCGCTTGCCCTGGGTGCCGCGTTTGCCTGCACCTCCATCATGACCAACACCGAAGTCGTTTCCCTCATCATCGGCGGTCTGTTTATCGTCGAGACTCTGTCGGTCATGATCCAGGTCGTCTATTTCCACTTTACGCACAAGCGCGTCTTCCTTATGGCGCCCATTCATCATCATTTCGAAAAGAAGGGCTGGGCCGAGACCAAGGTCGTTATCCGTTTTTGGATTATCGCCGCGGCCTTTGGCGCCGTTGGCCTCGCCCTGTTCTTCCAGTTGGGATAGTGGTCTTTCATGCCTCTTGCTGATGTCTTTAGCCTGCTTGTTTTGGGGCAGGGTAAATCCGGTCTCGATGTCGCCCGTTGGGCGTTGGCTCACCCCGAGCGCGTGCGCGCCACGACCGTGTATGGCGGCGGTACCTCCGAGCCCAATGACGCCACACGTGCGCTCGAGGCGCAGGGCGCGTCGTTTGTTTACGGCACCGAGCAGGTCGAGGGTGCCTATGACGTGTGCGTGACATGCCCGGGTATCTCGGAGTTCTCGGCTTTCTTTAAGGCTGGGCGTGAGCATGCCGCCCAGATTATGGGCGAGCCCGAGTTTGCCTATCGTCTGTCTCCCCAAAATTGGATCGCCATCACGGGCACCAACGGCAAGACAACTACAACGTCGCTAACCGATTATCTGCTCAAGGCCGCCGGTGAAGCCAGCGTGGCCGTCGGCAATATCGGTGAGCCGCCGGTGAACGAGATCGACGGCCGCGCACATAATGAGTGGTTTGTGGCCGAGCTGTCGAGTTATCAGATTGCTACGACCGCCGAGCTCCATCCTCGCGTGGCGGTGCTGCTCAACATCACGCCCGACCACCTGGGCTGGCACAAGAGCCACAAGAACTATGCGCTTGCCAAGATCAAGTTGTTCGAGAATATGGTCGACGACGACCTCGTGGTTATCGACGTCGAGGATGCCGGCATCCATGAGTTCGATGAGTACATCTATACGCCGGGTCGCCGCATCTGCAAGGTCGCTTTTGACGAGCCCGAGGGTGCAGACGCCGCCTTTGTGCGCGATGGCAAGATGGTCGTGCGCCTGAAGGGCGTCGAGACTCAGCTTGTCGCCACGTCCGAGCTCAAGATCTCGGGCCATCACAATGTCATCAATGCCTTATGTGCCGCCACGGCTGCTCTGGCCGTTGGTGCCGATCCCGAGGGCATTTGCCGCGGTTTGGCATCGTTCCAGCCGCTCGAACACCGCGTGGAACCCTGCGGCGAGATCGATGGCGTGCGCTACGTCAACGATTCCAAGGCAACGAACACCGATGCGGTCGAAAAGGCCCTGACGGCGTTTCCCGACGACGATGTGATTTTGCTGCTTGGCGGCCACGACAAGGGTACGCCGCTTGCGGACTTTGCCCGCGTCGTTATGGACAACGTGCGCTCGGTCGTTTGCTTTGGCGATGCGCGCGGGCGCTTTACCGCCGCTATGGACGAGGCCGATGTCGATGGTGACGTGGATATCGCCCAGGCCGATGACCTGCGCGATGCCGTTGACGTTGCCCGCTCGCTCTCGAGCCGCGGCGACGTGATTCTGCTTTCGCCCGCTTGCTCTTCGTTCGACGAGTTCTCGGGCTACGAGGAGCGCGGTCGCGTGTTTAAGGACTACGTTGCCCAGCTTGCCGCAGCAGCGAAATCGCAAACGGAATAGGGGTTGCCGGTGAGAGAGGAGAGCCCCCGAAGTGATATGAGGAGGCCCGACTCGGACCGTGCTTCCTCGCTGCGTAGCACGCCGCGTTCCGGACGCGGCGGGCAGACGCTCAGTGAGCGCTATATTGCCGGCGTCCCCGCCCGCATCATGCGCCCCCGTTTGATATTTATGGCCTGCCTGTTTAGCTTGGTTTGCTTCGGCTTGCTGATGGTGTACTCGGCATCTTCGGTCGAGGCGCTGCACGAGAATGGTTCGGCGACGTTTTTCCTGTTTCGACAGGCCGCGTTTGCCGGAGTTGGCGTGCTGGCTATGGTTGCCATCGTGCGCGTCTTGCCGGACAGTTGGTTTGGGGAAGACGTGCTCAGGATCTTCCTCATGGGCATGATGGGGCTACTGGTTCTGGTGTTTTTTATGGGTAGCGGCAGTCGTGGCGCCACGCGCTGGCTCAACATCGCCGGTATTCAGTTCCAGCCGTCTGAGTTTTTAAAGCCGTTCGCCATCGCGTATTCGGCAATCATGCTCGACCGTATCTTTTCGCCCGGCGGCAACATCAACGAGTTTCTTCGCAAGATGGGCGGCTACCTGGGAATTTCGCTCTTCCTGATCTTTGTTCAGCCCGATTTTGGTACCGTTCTGATCATCTTGTTGACCCTCATATGCATGGCGTTGTTTGCGGGATTGGACCCCAAATATATCGTTTGGACGGTCGTTGCCGGCATCGCCGTCATTGCGATTGCCCTTATCGCCGAGCCGTATCGTATGACGCGTGTCCAGGTTGCTTGGAATCCTTGGGCAGACGAATATGGTGACGGCTATCAGGCCACGCTTGCCATCATGGCGTTTGCCTCGGGCGGACTGTTCGGCCGTGGTATCGGCAACTCCACCATGAAGTACTCGTATTTGCCCGAGGCGCACAACGACTACATCTTGGCTATTATCGGCGAGGAAGTTGGCTTTATCGGAACCGTGCTGTTCTTCTTGGTGTTTGCGATGTTGGTCTACTCGGCGTTTCGCATTGCCGAGCAGGCGACTGACCGTCGCGGAGCACTTATGGCATCGGGTTCCGCGGTCATCCTTGCGGTGCAGTTTTTGATTAACGCGCTGGGCATTCTCAATGTGTTTCCCATGACGGGCAAGCCGCTGCCGTTTATTAGCTACGGCGGCTCGTCGATTATTGTGTCGCTCATGCTTGCCGGTCTGATCCTGCGCGTTTCGTATGAGAGCGCCCGTCGCGATGAGTACGACCGTCGCCGCGAGAGCTTTGCCGTTATGGATGAAAGTACCGCCGGCGTGCCCCACGTGCGCGGCGAGCGATCTTCGCGTAACGGCTTTACCGTTCTGGATGGCTCTGTGACCGAGCCGGCAGCCCGTCCGCGTCAGCGAACGGCGCCGCAAGGTCGTCCGCAGCGCCCCGCTCCTCGCAATGCGGGCGGCGGATATAATCGAATCGATTTGAATTCGGACCCGTCGGCGCGTTTGCGCACCGATGACCAGGGGCCGCGTGTACGAAGGGATTACCATGACCGATAAGATGACCGTTGCTATTGCAGCTGGCGGCACGGCAGGACATATCAACCCCGCGCTCGCCTTGGCCGAGGAGCTGCGTGACCGCGGTCATCACGTTGTGTTCGTGGGCCAATCGCGCAAGCTCGAGGGTCGTCTGGTTCCCGAGGCCGGATTCGATTTTGTGCCCATCACGGTTACGGGCTTCGATCGCTCCCGTCCTTGGACGGCGCTGACCTCGCTGTGGCGCGTCAACAAGGCGAAGCGTGCGCTCGCCCGTCACTTCTCGAAGGTCGGTAAGCCCGATGCCGCTATCGGCTTTGGTGCTTACGTTGAGGTCCCGCTGCTGGGTTGGTGCAAGCGCGCCGGCGTTCCGTATCTGCTGCACGAGCAGAACTCTGTTCCGGGGCTGGCCAATAAGATGATGAACTCGCATGCCGCCCGCGTGTGCATTTCGGTACCTGCGGCCCGCGCGGTCTTTGAGCGCGAGGGCGACCCCGACCATGTGCTCATGACGGGCAATCCCGTGCGTCGTTCGGTGATTGAGGGCGATCGCGCTCGCGGTCGCAAGACGCTCGGCGTGCCCGAGGACGCGACGCTTCTGCTCGTCTTTGGCGGTTCACTTGGTGCTCAGCATCTCAACGAGCGCGTTGCCTCGCTCAAGGGTGAGCTGCTGACCCGCGAGAATCTCTACATTTTGCATTCGACGGGTGCCGACGGCTTTGAGGAGACCGAGCGCGCTTTGGCGCTGACGCCCGAGGAGGCGAAGCGCTATCGTGTCCAGCCCTATATCGACAACATGGGCGATATGCTGGCTGCGGCCGATCTGGTGCTCTCGCGTTCCGGTGCCTCGAGCGTGGCCGAGATCGCCGCGCTTGCCGTGCCCTCGGTACTCGTGCCGTATCCGCACGCCACGGCCGATCACCAGACCACGAATGCGCGTTACCTGGTCGATGCCGGTGCCGGCGTGCTATGCGCCGATGCCGATATCGATGCCCCAGCCTTTGCCGACGAGCTGCTGCACCTGATCGATGACGCTGCGGCGCGTGATGCCATGCGTCAGGCGGCGCGTGGCTTGGCCCAGGACCGTGCCGCCGCACTTTTGGCCGACGCGGTAGAGGGATTGCGTTAGTTAGACGGGATATCGCCGGTCGCCCTCGCGCGGATGCGGTAGGTGCGGTACAGTTAACGGGTTACAGGCAGTGTTTACGCAAGGAGTACACGAGCACATGGCTGATTCCCAGACTGCAACCTCAGCGCCCGAGTTCAAGAGCGCCCACTTTATCGGTATCGGTGGCGCCGGCATGAGCGGCATCGCCCTCGTCCTGCACGAGCGCGGTTATACCGTTACCGGCTCCGACCTTAAGACGTCGCGCTATATTCGCCAGCTTACCCGCGCCGGCGTGAAGGTCCACGTGGGCCACGAGGCTGCGACAATCGACGAGGTCAAGCCCGACGTGGTTGTTGTCTCCACCGCAATTCCCGAGTCCAACCCCGAGCTCGTGCATGCCCGCGAGCTCGGTATTCCCGTGTGGCCCCGTGCCAAGATGCTCTCGGCCCTGGGCCACGGCTACACCACCATCGCCGTTGCCGGCACGCACGGCAAGACCACGACGTCTTCGATGTGCGCCACGATGCTCGATCGCATGGGTCTGGACCCCAGCTTTTTAATCGGCGGCATCGTCGAGGGCTACGACACCAACGGCAAGAACGGCTCGGGTGACTACTTTGTCGCCGAGGCGGACGAGTCCGACAGCTCGTTCCTGTTCCTGAACCCCAACGTGGTCATCGTGACCAACGTCGAGGCCGACCATCTCGATCACTACTCGGGCATCGAGGAGATCGAGGCCACCTTTGCCAAGTTTATGGGGCTGGTGGGCGAGGACGGCACCGTCATCGTTTGCGGCGAGGACCCGCATCTGGTCGAGCTTGCCAAGTCGACGGGCCGTCATGTGCTTTCCTATGGCTTTGCCGAGAACAACGACATCGTCTGCGTACATCCGGATGTCAAGGGCATCCAGAGCGACTTTATCGTTCGCTTTGAGGACGGCACCGAGCACGCTGTCGAGATTAAGAGCAACCCTGGTCGTCACAACATGCTCAACGCCACGGCCGTCTTGACCGTCGCCCATGTCCTGGGCCTCGATATCGACGCCGCCGCTAAGGCACTTTCGAGTTTTGAGGGCGTCCGCCGCCGCTTTACCCACGTGGGCGATATCGACGGCATCACGGTGGTTGACGATTACGGCCATCATCCCACCGAGATCAAGGCGACGCTCGCTGCTGCGTCTTCGCTGGGCTACAAGCATGTCGACGTCGTGTTCCAGCCGCACCGCTATTCGCGCCTGCAGGCTCTGTGCGATGACTTTGCCGATGCCTTTGCCAACGCCGACAAGCTGCTGCTGATCGATGTGTTCTCCGCCGGCGAGATGCCGATTCCGGGCGTTACCTCCAAGATGCTCGCAGATACCGTTCGCGCCAAGCACCCCGGCAAAGAGGTCGTGTACTGCTCCAGCCGTCTTGAGCTCAACCAGGAGCTTGAGAAGCTCGTGGGCGAGGGCGACCTGCTGCTCACCATGGGTGCCGGCGACGTTACGACCGTCGGTCCCGAGTTCATCGAGTATCTGACTGCCAAGAAAGACGCTTAACCCCTATGGGTCTGTTTAACGCCGTCATGGCGCTTTCGGGCATGATCGACACGGACGTGGTCGAGGATGAACGTCTTGCACGCCATACAAGCTATCGAATCGGCGGCAAGGCCGACCTCTTTGTGACGTGCCATAGCTACCATGCCCTGCGTCGCGCCGTGGCGGTGCTTGACCGCGAACAGGTGCCGTGGGTGATTATCGGCAAGGGGTCCAACCTGTTGGTTGCCGATGCCGGTTATCGCGGCGCCGTTATTTCGCTGGGACGTGAGTTTCAGCGCACGGTTGTTGCCGAGGACGGCTGCACGCTGACCGTTGGTGCGGGCGTGATGTTCGCGCGTTTGGTCAACGACGCCTTGTCGCGCGGGCTTTCGGGCCTTGAGTTCGCGGTCGGTATTCCCGGTTCGGTCGGCGGCGCCGTGTCCATGAACGCCGGTACGCGGACCGAGTGGATCGGCTCCCTTATCGAGGACGTGGTCACGTTTGATCCGGCGTCCGGTATTAAGCACTATGCAGGGTCCGAGATCGCTTGGGGGTATCGCGAGTGCAGCCTGCCGCGTAACGAGATCATTCTCGAGTGCGTGCTTAAACTCAAGCCCGCGCCCAAGGCAGACATTCGCGAGCGCATGGAGCGGTACCTGACGCGCCGCAAGCGCACGCAGCCCATGGGCCGTGCATCCTGCGGATCGGTCTTTCGCAACCCGCCCGACGCAAACGTGGGCAAATTGATTGAGGATTGTGGATTAAAGGGTTTTTCGGTTGGCGGTGCGGAAGTTTCGCCCGTACACGCTAATTTTATCGTTAATAACGGAACCGCCTCGGCCGACGACGTGGCCGCGGTTATCAGGCATGTGCACGGAAAGGTGAGGGAGGCGTATGGCATCGAGCTCAGACCGGAAGTTAAATTCCTCGGCTTCTAGAGCATCGAAACCAACCTTCCGCCGCGCCGGAGGGCGTTCCGGCGCACCTGCCCAGCCTCAACATAAGCCCGCCATGCCCTCCAAGTCTGTTGGGCCCGTTCGTCCTGCCAAGCGCCCGGTCGTCGGCTCGCAGCTGGGGGGACGCCCCGCTTCTAAAAAGACGAGTCGTCCGGCTCCGCGTCCTTCGGTGACGCCCAAGCCGGCGATGGGCACCAAGACCTCCCGACCCATGGCGACGCCCAAGCCTTCGCTGGGAGCTCGTGCGCCGCATACCAGTCGTACGTTGGCTGGCGCTAAGCCGCGTTCACTGACATCGGTACCCGCCGCCAAGGCGTCTTCGGCAAAAAAGGGCATCAATCCTCTGTCATCGCTGGGTGCCATGGCAAGTAAGACGTCCGACGCTGCTTCTGCCATTAAGGGTAAGGGCAAGATCGCGGGCGGCATCCTGGCTGCCGTGGCCGTACTTGCCATTATTGCCATCGTCGTCATCAACTCTGGCCTGTTCGCCGCCACCGATATTCAGATTCATGGCAGCGAGCATGTGACCAAGCACGATGCCATGCAGCTCATCAATCTTCCCGAGAACACGTCGCTTTTTAACGTGGATCCCGATCAGATCACCGAGGGCCTCAAGCAAAACCCGTGGGTCTCGGGCGTGGATGTCCAGCGCCAGTTTCCCCATACGCTTATCATCACGCCGACGGAGCGTAAAGTTATCGCCATTGCGTATATCAGCTCCGACGACCTTGCCTGGGCTATCGGAGACGATGACACCTGGATCGCTCCACTGTCGACGTCTGTCGAGGTGGACGACCAGGGGAACGTCATTACATCGGGGGAGGGCGCCAACACCCTGACCGGCATCGATGCGGCCCTGACGCTTGCCAAGCACTACGGCGCCGTGCTGTTGACTGATGTCTCGGCCGATGTCGCACCGGTTTCGGGTCGGGCGGTGAGCTCCAAGGCCGTCAAGGCCGGCCTGGATTACGCACGCGGTTTTTCGAGCGAGTTCCTGGACCAGGTGAAGGATATTTCCACGCCTTCCGTTGAGGCTATCTCGGCAAATCTCGACAACGGCGTCGAGGTGTCGCTGGGCGATTCGGACGATATCGCCAAGAAAGAACGCATCGTGACCAAGCTACTTTCGCAGGTAGAGGGCGTAACCTATATCAATGTGCGCTCTCCGGGCAACTACACGTTTAGGAACGCACCGACCGCCTAGCATCCTAAATGGCTTTGTTGAGGGGCCATACCACGCCGTTTATCTGGTTTGTTTGGTTTTCACGGTCAATTATTTGACTGATACGTTCATAATGTGCAAACATAATACGGTTTACCTTTGCATTTACTTTCAACCTGAAGGTTAATGTGCGCAGGGGTCAACCCATGCTATGGCTATAACCTTTGTTCGGAGGACCGACATGCACGAGACAGAGATCAACAACTACCTTGCCGTCATTAAGGTGGTCGGCGTCGGCGGCGGCGGTACCAACGCGGTCAATCGAATGATCGAAGAGGGCATCCGCGGCGTCGAATTTGTTGCCATCAACACCGATGCTCAGGCGCTCGCGATCTCTGATGCCGATATCAAGGTGCACATCGGCACCGACCTTACCCGCGGCCTGGGCGCCGGCGCCAACCCCGAGGTTGGCCGCAAGGCTGCCGATGAGTCCCGCGATGACATTGCCGAGGCGCTCGCTGGCGCCGACATGGTGTTCATCACCTGCGGCGAGGGCGGTGGTACCGGTACCGGCGCCGCTCCCATCGTTGCCGATATCGCGATGAACGAGGTCGGCGCGCTGACCGTCGCCGTCGTGACCAAGCCCTTCACCTTCGAGGGTCGCAAGCGCAAGAAGAGCGCCGAGGAGGGCATCAAGACCCTCTCCGATTGCGTCGACACCATGATCGTTATCCCTAACGACAAGCTGCTCGACATCGCCGAGAAGAAGACCACCATGCTCGAGGCCTTCGCGATTGCCGATGGCGTCCTTTCCCAGGGCACCCAGGGCATCACCGACCTCATCACCGTCCCCGGTATCATCAACCTGGACTTCGCCGATGTTAAGACCATCATGAAGCAGGCCGGTACCGCCATGATGGGCATCGGCACCGCTTCTGGGGACACCCGTGCCGTCGACGCCGCCCAGCAGGCTATTTCCAGCCCGCTGCTCGAGAGCTCCATCGATGGCGCCACGCGCGTCCTGCTTTCCATCGCCGGCTCCAAGGACCTGGGCATCCAGGAGATCAGCGACGCCGCCGACGTTGTCGCCAATGCCGTCGACCCCGAGGCCAACATCATCTTTGGTACCGTTGTTGACGAGTCCCTGGGCGACCAGGTGCGCATCACTGTTATTGCCACGGGCTTCTCTGACTCCAACGTCAACCGTCAGGACGAGCTCTTTGCTGCTCAGCAGTCTCAGAGCAAGGTAGCTGCTTCCGCTGAGCCGCAGCGTACTGCTCCGGCTGCCAGCCCGGCTCAGGCTGCCCCGACTCGCAACGTCGGTGGTACCGAGCTGCCCAACTTTGGCAACGACCAGTTTGAGCTTCCCGACTTCCTCAAGCGCGGCAGCTTCTAGTTCGTTTTTTCAACGACCTGCACGGGGTGTGTCCATTTGGATGCACCCCGTTTTGTTTCTCGTTTGTAAACGAAAGCCTCCAATCTCCTTACGTTCCCTTTACGTTTGGTCCCTACCGCTGCGGGTATCCTTTTAAGGAAGTATGACAGCCGTATAAACGCGGACCGCGCGGCGACGCCGCGATACTTGTGTTATTAGGAGGCTTTAGTATGGCAGCACGTGCGGACAGGGTTTCGCGTGTCGACCATGATGGAGTTACATTGGTAGAGGGCGCGACGCACAATGTCCGCTTTGCCTTCACCGAGCGCGCCGGTGGCGTTTCCGAAGATGCGTACTCCTCGCTCAACCTGGGCTCGCATGTAGGCGATGACCCCTTTGCCGTTCAAGAAAATCGTCGCCGCGTGCTCGAGGCCATGGGGGCCGCTGAGTGCGAGCATAATCTGCTCGTGCCCAATCAAGTACATGGTGACCACGTCGTGACGGTGACCTCGAACGGCGCCGATGTTCTCGAGAACATTCGCGAGCAGATTGCCGAGGGCTGCGATGCCATCGTCTGCACGGCCCGTGAGGTGCCCGTGATGCTTTGCTTTGCCGATTGCGTTCCCGTGGTGCTGGTTGCTCCCAACGGTTTTGCCGTGGTGCATTCTGGCTGGAAGGGTACGATTGCGCGCATTTCCGCCAAGGCGTGCCAGGCGCTCTGCGAGGCGGCTGGTTGCAATGCGAGCGATGTTTCTGCCTATATCGGTCCCCATATCCTGGGTGACGAGTACGAGGTTTCCCAGGAGCTCATGGGCCGCTTTGCCGCCGAGTTCTCGTGCATCGATGCGGGCGCTTCTCGCATGCTCGATCTATCTGCCGCCATTCGTGAGGCGCTGGTAGATGTCGGTGTCGATGCGGATGGGATTGTGGATACCCAGCTTTCGACCGTGCGTCAGAACGACCGCTTTTATTCCTACCGTAACGAGGACGGCACCTGTGGGCGCCATGCTGCGATCGGCGTGATGCTATGAGAAAGATCGTATCGGTCCTGAGCGCCGCTGTGCTTACGCTTACGCTGTGCGCCTGTTCTTCGGGATCTTCTACCTCTTCCATTACCGTCGCCGGCTCCACGACCTGTCTTCCTATCGCCGAGATTGCGGCCGAGGGCTTTAAGGAAGAGACCGGCATCGACGTGCTCGTTTCCGGTTTGGGTTCTTCCGCCGGCATCGAGGCCGTCAGCGCCGGCACGGCCGATATCGCCAGCTCCTCCCGTGGACTCAATGCCGACGAACAAGATCTGGGCCTGACTCCCATCGTCATTGCCCACGACGGTATCGCGGTCATCGTGAACGACGATAACCCGGTCGATAACCTCTCGACCGAGCAGCTCCGCGATATTTACGCCGGCAAGATCACCAACTGGAAGGAAGTCGGCGGAGAGGACCTGAAGATCCAGGTTATCAACCGAGATGAGGCGTCTGGCACGCGTGAAGCCTTCCGCACCATCGTGATGGACGGCACCCCGTTCGATCGCCGCTCCGCCGTTCTTTCGGGCACGGGCCAGGTGCGCGACGTGGTATCTCGTTCGCGCGGGGCTATCGGCTACATTTCGCTGGGCTTCGTCGATAGCCTCAACGCCAAGACCTCGGTCAAGGCCGTCTCGGTCAACCATGTCGAGGCGTCCGAGAAGACGGTCGCGAGTGGCGGCTATCCCATCTCGCGCGACCTTTACTTCTTTGTGAAGGGTGCGCCTTCGCAGCAGGCACAGGATTACATCGACTACGTGACGTCCGAAAAGATGGACAAGCAGATTCGCGAGGCGGGCTTTATTCCCGTCACCAACGACGAGAAGGGGAGTGAGTAGCATGGAAGCACGGGAAAACTCCCAGACTGAGCAGAATGCTCAGGCGCCCAAGAAGCGCGAGCTGGCGCTCGTATCGCGCAGCACCTATATCAAGGAGAAGGCGCTGCAGTGGATTTTCTTTGCCTGCGCGTTCTTGGCGGTTGTTACCGTCATCCTGATTTTTGTCTTTACCACGTACTCGGCGCTGCCCGTCTTTACCGACATCGGTCTGGCGGACTTCTTTAGCTTTACGTGGGCGCCCTCTGAGGGCCACTACGGCATCGTGTCGCTGCTTGCCGGCTCGGGTCTGGTGACCGTCGGTGCGCTCGCCATGGGTGTGCCCCTAGGCGTGGGCACGGCCGTGTATCTGGTCGAGATCGCCAGCAAGCGCGTGCGCAAGCTCATCAGCCCTGCCGTTGACCTGTTGGCCGGCATCCCTTCTATCATCTATGGCTTCTTTGGCATGATCATCATCCGTCCGTTTATCGCGCAACTGACCGGTGGTCTTGGTTTTGGTGCGCTGACGGCGTGGTTCGTGCTCGCCATCATGATCGTTCCCACCATTACCACGCTTACCATCGATGCCCTCAATTCCATTCCCATGGGCATTCGCGAGGCGTCCTATGCCATGGGTGCCACCAAGTGGCAGACCATCTATAAGGTCGTGCTACCTGCCGCCAAGCTGGGTATCGTGGATGCCATCGTGCTGGGTATGGGCCGTGCCATCGGCGAGACCATGGCCGTGCTCATGGTCGTGGGTAACGCCCCGGTTATTCCCGACAGCATTGCGAGCCCCATCTCGACGCTCACGAGCCAGATCGCGCTCGACATGAGCTATTCCTCGGGTCTGCACCGCTCGGCGCTGTTCGGCATGGGCGTGGTCCTGTTTATCATCTCCGCCACGCTGGTGGGCATCGTCCGTCTGATTTCCAAGAAGAAGAGGGGGTAGGCTATGTCCGATTCCGTTGACACGACGGTCGATACGACCTCGTCGCGCGAGCGCATCAAGCGTGCCCTTTCCCATGGCAAGAAGGGCCGCATCAACAAGGACTTGTCCAACAAGATCATGCTCGGCGTATTCCGCGCGGCTGCCTACATCACCACGCTGGTGCTGGTTGCCATCATCGCCTATGTGGTCATTAACGGCCTGCCTCATATCTCGCTCGACTTTATCTTCGGTTGGCCCCAGGGCGTCAACGCCGAGGGCGGAATTTGGCCCACGATCGTCTCGACCGTCTATGTGACGGCGCTCGCCATGCTTATCTGCACGCCGATTGCTGTGCTGGCAGCCGTCTATCTGGCCGAGTACGCCAAGCAGGGCAAGGTCGTCGAGCTCATTCGCTACGCTGCTGACGCTTTGGCCTCGGTGCCCTCCATCGTTATGGGCCTGTTTGGCTACGCCTTGTTTGTCGAGGCCATGGGCCTGGGCCTTTCGATGGTTTCGGCCGCTCTGGCGCTCGCGCTCTTGATGCTTCCCATCGTCATGCGCACCACCGAAGAGGCCATTCGCGCCGTCCCGCGCTATATCCGTTGGGGCGCGTACGGCCTGGGCGCCACCAAGTGGCAGGTTGTCTCCAAGATTGTGCTTCCTTCTGCCTTTGGCCGTATTGCCACGGGCATCGTCCTCGCCATCGGCCGCGCCATTGGCGAGACCGCGGTGGTGCTCTACACCATGGGCCAAGCCATCAATCTACCTATTTCGCCGCTCGATTCCGGCCGCCCCATGACGGTTCACCTGTACCTGCTTGCCAACGACGGCATCAACATGAACGCAGCCTACGGCACCGCGCTCTTGCTGATGGTGATCATTCTGGCCTTCAACCTGTTTGCGCGCTTCCTGTCGCGCAAGCGTCGCTAGTTAAGGAGTCCCATGTCCGTTTATCAGTCCGCTCCCACGCTGGAGCAAGCGGCCATCACGGCCAAGGATTTCAACTTTTGGTACGGTGACTTTCATGCGCTGACGGGGCTTGACCTCAACATCGCCAAAAACGCCATCACCTCCTTCATTGGCCCTTCGGGCTGCGGCAAGTCGACGTTTTTGCGCTGCATCAACCGCATGAATGACCTGATCGAGGGTACGCGCGTCGAGGGCACCATGACGCTCGACGGCAACGATATCTATGCCGAGGGCGTCGACCCGGTCGACCTCCGTCGCCGCGTGGGCATGATCTTTCAGCAGCCCAACCCGTTTCCCAAATCCATCTACGAGAATGTCGCCTTTGGCCCTCGTCTGCAGGGCGTGACTAGCAAAAGCGACCTCGATGACATCGTGGAAGAATCGCTCAAGCGCGCCAACCTCTGGAAAGAGGTATCCAATCAGCTCAACAAGGATGGTTTGGCGCTCTCGGGCGGTCAGCAGCAGCGTCTGTGCATCGCGCGCGTGCTTGCGGTGCAACCCGATGTCCTTCTGATGGACGAGCCCTGCTCCGCCATCGACCCCACGTCCGTCTCTAAGGTCGAGGATCTGATGGCCGAGCTGGCGCCCGAGATGACGATCATCATCGTCACGCATTCAATGCAGCAGGCAGCTCGTATCAGCGACTACACCGCATTCTTCTTGCAGGAAGTTGCCGGCGAGCCCGCCACGCTCATCGAGTATGGTCAAACCGACGCGATCTTCACCAGCCCGGTGGACTCGCGGACGGAAGACTATATCACCGGCCGCTTTGGCTGATCGGTGCGACTAGTCCCAAGCCGATCGGACCTGGTCCGGTGCGTATTCACTGTGCGGGCGGCATGACCGCACCCAACTGATTGGAGTGAACCATGCGCAAACTGTTTTCCCGTCAGCTCGTCGAGGCCCGTCACGAGATGCTGAGCATCTATGAGGCCGTCGATCTGGCCCTCCACGATGCCGTGAAGGCCTATGTGACCGACGACCGCAAGCTCGCCACCAAGACCAAGAAGCGCACGCTTTCGATTGACGCGCGCTGCGCCAACCTGGAGGCCGTCTGCTACAACCTGATCGCCACGCAGTCACCGGTCGCCTCCGACTTCCGCCTGCTTCAGACGATCATCTACGTCGACTTTAACCTGCAGCGCATGACCGATAAGGTCCGTCAGATCTGCCGTGCCACGCGTCATATGATCAAGGCCGACATCTCGCTGCCCAAGGAGCTTGTCGGCACGGTTGAGGCCGAGGCTGAGGCCGTCTACCAGGTGCTGGGCTCTTCGCTTTCTGCGCTCGTCACCAATGATATGTCCATCATCTGCAACCTGGCCGTCGAGGACGAGCCAGTGCACGCTGCCTACGAGAAGTTCTTCCGCACCTTTAACCGTATGGATACGGGCGACTTTATGGACGACGACAGCAACTATGACGACCTGCGCCGCGCCATCATGGTTTCGCGCTACCTCGATCGCATCGCTTCCATTTCCATCGATGCCGCTTGCCGTCTGACCTTCCTGTTGACTGGTCAGCGTATGAACGCCGGCGATATCGCCCGTGTGGACGAGGATGAGCTCGAGAGCATGCGCGTGCCTTCGGGCGAGGGTGTTATCATGAGGCCCGCCGTCGACGCGCGTTACGTTGCCAAGGTGCCCGCCAACGAGGTCAGCGAGGGTCTTCGCTACCTGCTCGATCATCTTGAGGACGAGGACGATGGCGAGGACGACGAGGAGTAAGTGACCCCGTTCGTCGAAAGATTGTAAATACCTAAGTGAGCGCGGCCTTGCACATGCGGGACCGCGCTCTTGCGTTAGCATGGGACTACTTGTTTGGCTGTCAGCGGAGGCGATTAGCAATGGATAACTATTTGGACTTGATGCGCGCTCGCCGCGAGCAGATTCTGGAACGTTTTTATGCGGCGCTCGATCGCGCGGGCCGCCCCCACGACGCCGCGCGCCTCATTGCCGTGTCCAAGACCGTTGGTGTCGATGAGACCGTTGCCGCCATCCAGGCGGGGTATCGCCATTTTGCCGAGAACCGCCCGCAGGAGCTGGTTCGCAAGCTCACGGGTCTGGCGGAGCATCCGGAGCTGCCCGAGGTGCGCTTCGATATGATCGGCAACCTGCAGACCAATAAGATCAATGCGGTGCTGGGCTCAGCCGAGCTGATTCACTCGGTGGGTTCGCTGCATCTGGCACAGGCGATCTCGAGCCGTGCTGTCCGCAAGATTGAGGCAGGCGAGCTCGCCGGCCCCCAGCGTGTGCTCATCGAGGTCAATGTGAGCGGTGAGGAGTCGAAGGGAGGCTTTTCGCCCGATGAGATTCGCGCCGCCGCGGGTGAGCTTGCGGAACTTGAGGGAATTTGCGTACAGGGGCTTATGACTATGGCGCCCCGGGGGAATAAGGATGTGGCACGCCGCACCTTTGCGGGGCTTCGTGAGCTGAGGGATGAGCTGGAGGCGGTGCATCTCGATTTGAACCTGCCTGAGCTTTCCTGCGGCATGAGCGAGGACTTTGAGCCTGCCCTTGAGGAGGGCTCTACGCTCGTTCGCCTGGGCAGGGTAGTATTTAGCCCGGAGTTTGCAGTAAAATGAGGCTCTGAAGTGCGCACTGATTATCGGGGCGCCTGCACTAAACCGCGAGAGGACACAACCATGGGCTTCCTTGACGAGATTAAAAATAAGATGCACCTGGGCGGCCAGCAGGGTTACGACCAGGGTTATGGCCAGGACGACGACTACGGCTACGATGACGGCTATGACGATAGTTATCAGGGCAACGGCTACGGCGGTGCTTCGGGCGAGGGCTTCTACACCCAAGACGAGCCGAGCAACGGCCTGCTTGGTCAGACGCGCCGCGGTGAAGCTGAGTCGGTTGCCGTGTATACGCGCTCCGGTCAGCTGGTCGGCGATGACTCTCGCCATGCCACAACGTATAACCCGCCTTCGCGCTCGCAGGACAGTGTTGCGAGCGGTTATCGTCCTGGTGCCTATGACACGCCGTCTAGCTACGCCGAGAACACCCGCGCCCGTGCCGCCGCTGCGCCCGCGCCTGCACCGAGCGATGCCTCGGCCTATGCGAGCAATATCATCAACGCCACACCGCAGCTGCCGGCCTATGTCCTGCGCCCCGAGAGCTATGACGACGTGGAGACCGTGGTGCGCCGCGTTCGCACCAAGCAGCCTGTCGCACTGATTTTTGTGGGCGTACGCACCGAAGTTGCCAAGCGCGTCTTGGACTTCTCTTACGGCTTTGCCTGCGGTCTGGGTGCCACGGTCAAGGAGGTGGGCGACCGCGTGTTCATGGTGCTGCCCGCCGGTTGCGAGGTCAAAGATTCCGATCTCAAGAAGCTTCGTGCGGACGGCTACCTTAAGTAAAGACAAGACGAGGAGATTCCCATCAACATCTACACTATCGTCCAGCTGGTCAACACGCTGTTCAACTTCTATTCCACGCTCATTGTCGTCTACTGCTTTATGACGTGGATTCCCATGAAGCAGGGTGGTTTGCTTCAGGATATTGCCGCGGTGCTTGATAGCGTGTGCGGTCCGTGGCTCAACCTGTTCCGTCGTTTCATCCCGCCGATGGGCGGTATCGATTTTTCGCCGGTCGTTGCGATTATTGCGTTGCAGTTGGTGCAGAGGCTGGTTCTGCAGCTTCTTATAGGTATACTCGTGTAGAACTGACTTAGTAACTTACGTCGGGCGTGTAGCGCCGAGGCGATGAAAAAGGAGACTTGTTATGGCTATTACCCCTGCAGACATCCAGGCTCAGACTTTCTCTGAGGCCAAGCGTGGCTACGATCCTGCCGAGGTCGACGTCTTCTTGGAGACGCTGTCCTCTGAGGTTGACGCTATGCTCGCTAAGATCGTCGACCTTAAGGGTCGTCTGACTGCTACCGAGCAGCAGCTTGCCGATGCGCAGGCTCAGCTTGCCCAGGCTCAGGATGCCCCCGCCCAGGCCGTTCCTGCCGCCCCCGTGGCTGCTCCCGCCCCTGACTTCTCCGCTCAGGAGCGCCAGATTTCCGCTGCCCTGATCGCTGCCCAGCAGACCGCTGAGACCATCGTCAACGATGCCAATGAGAACGCTGAGCGTATTCGCAACGAGGCTGACGCCAAGGCCCGCGAGGTTATCCGCCAGGCTCTGACCGAAAAGCAGGCTGAGCTCGAGGAGATCGATCGTCTCAAGGCTTCTCGTGAGGAGTTCAAGGCCGAGTATCTCAAGCTCATTCAGCACTTCATGGACGATGCCCAGAACTCCTTCCCGGCCGACCTCATGGCCTCCACGCCGGTCGGTTCTGCCGCTTCTCCTGCGGTGACTGTTCCCGCCGAGCCGCTGCCCGTCGCTGACCCGGTTGTCCCCGTGGCCGATCCCTTCGCTCCGATCGACAACTTCGCTGCCGACGACCTGGACTAACATTCGGCCTACAATTTAGTGCCTAGAAAGGACCCGCAGCTTGCGGGTCCTTTTTTATGACTGTACCGGGGCGCGCAACATAAAAAACCGAGCCCTGCACATAGTGGCGCAGAACTCGGCGAACCGGTGAGCGGTCAAGGATAGGTTTTAGGGCATGTCCCAAAATCTACTTGAGGAGGAAGTCGGAGAGGGGAATGGTACGGGCCTCGCGATGCTCGGAATCGGCGATGTGGTCGGCAGGATATCCGCAGACGAGCATGTGATAGGGATAGACGCCCTCGGGCAGGTTGAACTGCTCCTGTGCCACCTCGGGCTTAAAATGGCATACCCAACACGTTCCCAGGCCCTGCTCGGTGGCCTCCATCATCATCTGATCGCACACTATGGACGTATCGATTTCACTGGAATTCATCTGGTCATACGGGCGCACCCAAGCGTCTTCGGTAACGCTACAAATAAGGAAGACAAGCGGAGCGCCAAAGATAGATCCATCACGAGCAAACCGAGGCTGACAAGCAGCAGCCTTCTCCAGAAGCTCAGGCGTATCCAGCACCATCACACGAGAAGGATGATTATTACAAGCAGAAGGAGCAATCCGCCCAGCCTCAACAATGGCATCCACCACAGCCTGCTCCACAGCCCGATCTTCAAACTCACGACAAGAATACCGACCCCGAGCCAGATCCAAATAAGACATACAAGCCCTCCTAAAATTAAAAATCAAACAAACCAAAAGTAACCCAAAGAGTACCCAAAGCAGCAATCAGCCAAACGCTCATCAAGGGCCAAAGTGTCCGAACGGATACCAAAGGTCCCTTCAGCCAAACCCCCATCGCGCTAAATCTATCAGCCAAAGTTCCCAATGGTGGTGCATAAGGGAGCGGGCCCGGCCACTAATAACCTTTTGAACGACTCTGCTTGCAGCCGGAGTGAAAAAGGTTATTAGTGGCCGGGCCCGCGACCGGTGGGACATGTACCCCCAATTAACTGTTCTTCATGACAATCGAATCCACAACATCGGCCACATTCTCGCAGCAGTCGGCGCAGTACTCCAGGAAGGCGTAGACGTCACGCCAAGCGATGACCTCGAGCGGATCCTTGCCGTTAACGTGCAGGTTGCGCATGGCGTTGATGTAGAGCTCGTCGGCCTCGGACTCGATGGTGTTGATCTGGATGACCAGCTCGCGCAGCGTTTTGGACTTGCGGTAGTTGGGAAGCTCGACCATCAGGTCTTTCATGGCGCGGCAGGCGTCAGTCACCTTGTGGGCGATGACGATGGCGTCGGGATGGATGCTCTGAATGTTGGTGAAGTAGACGCGCTGCACGACGCCCTCAATACGGTCGAGCACGGTGTCGAGCGCGCAGCTCATCAGATCCAGATCCTCGCGCTCGAGCGGGGTGATAAAGGCGGTGAGCAGGGCGTCTTCGAGCTCGTGGTGCTTCTTGTCTGCCGCATGCTCAATCGCATGCATCTCCTCGAGCATGTCGTGGATCTGCGCGGGATCAAAGTTCTCAAAAATCTTGATGAGCAACTCTGCGGCCTGGACAGCAAGGTCGGCGCAGGCGACGTAGTTGTCAAAGTAGAGCGAATCGGGTTTCTTTGCCATGGGTGGGTCCTTTCGAGGTGAAGACGGGTGGGCGAAGTGTTGCGGTCCAGATGGACGTTCGGTTTGACTAGAGGAACATCATGAACAGCTTGGCCATGACAAAGCTGATGAGTCCGCAGGCGGGGAAGGTGAAGAACCAGGTGAACATCATGTCCTTGACGACGCCGAAGTTGATGGCCGAGAGGCGCTTGACGGCACCGACGCCCATGATGGCGCAGGTCTTGATGTGTGTGGAGGACACGGGGATGCCGGTAAGGGTGGCAAGCAGCAGGTTCGCGGCGCCCGCCAGGTCGGCGGAGAAGCCCTGGTACTTTTCGAGCTTGACCATGCTCTGGCCAACGGACTTGATGATGCGCTCGCCGCCCACGCTGGTGCCGATGCCCATGGTGGCCGAGCATAGCAGCATAATCCAGATGGGGATGCCGGCATCGCCGACGCTCGTCTGGCCGCTGGCAAAGGCCACGCCTAAAAAGAGCACGCCGATGAACTTCTGTCCATCCTGCGCGCCGTGCATAAAGCTCATGGCCGCAGCGCTCGCGATCTGAGCGTATTTAAAGAAGACATTGGCACGTCGCCTGTTGGCGGCGGCGAAAAGAATCGAGACGAGCTTGCACAGGACCCAGCCCATGACAAAGCCCAGACCGATGGAGAGCGCCAGGCCGTAGATGACCTTCATCCACTCGTGGACGTTGACGCTGCTCGCACCGCCGAGGGCGATGGCGGCACCGGTCAGGCCGGCGATAAGGCTGTGGCTTTGCGAGGTGGGGATGCCAAAACGCGACGCTGTGGCGCCGTAGACGACGATGGAGAACAGCGCCGCGCACAGACAGGCGAGCGCCATGGTGCTGTTTCCTCCAAAGTCGACAATATGGGAGATGGTGTTGGCGACGCTCGCGTTAAAGTGCGTCATGATGAGCACGCCAAGGAAGTTGAATGCGGCACTCATGAGAATAGCGGCGCGGGCGGGCATGCAACGCGTAGTGACGCAGGTCGCGATGGCGTTGGGTGCGTCGGTCCATCCATTGACGAAGATGGCGCCGAGCGCGAGGATCACGGTGACGGCAAGGACTGGGTTCGACACAAGTTGGCCGAGGAAGGTTGAGAACGTTACGTCCATATATGGGCTTTCTCGAAGTTTGCAGAAACGTTACAAAAACATGATAAATCGTATCACCTCCTGCGGGTTTCTTTACCGAATTCTGATGGGAGAAGTGAATTTTTGGGTACTAAAATTGAACGTTAGCCCTGTTGACCTCCGGTGTTCTTTTTGCTAACACGTCGTGCGGACGTGCGCATGCGGTCCGACACGCCAAAACCACAGCCTGTTCGCTTTACAATATGCAAACATGCGTTCGATAATAGGGGCATGGAATATCGACAGACAGATGGCAAAACTCGGCGCGTGCACAAGCAGTATGTGGACGTCGTGGCTCGCATCCTCGCGGGTGGACAAGTCGTGCCGGTCACCGTCTGCTGGGTTGACGGTCGCTGCTTTACGATTGACGAGATTGTCTCGACCACTGGGTTTGGCCTGACGGTTCACGGCATTCGTACGGCAACCTATAAGGTTCGTTTTGGCGGTCATGCGACCGAGTTGTATCTGGAGGACCAGGCGCGCGAACGGCCGGACGGCTTGCAGACCCACGTGATGCGTTGGTGGGTCTGGGCGTTTGACTGCACGCTCGAGGGTGGGCGCCGCAGGTAAAACGTGTGGCATTTGGGTACAATGGCAGAAATCTTGTCGCTTAAGGCGCTGCTGTCGCGGCGCTATCTGAAAGGACGAAAGCATGAATGATATCCAGGGCTATCAGAACGGCCCCATCGAGACCGGTGCAAGCCGTGCCAAGGAGATGTCGCCGCGTGCGTACAACCTTGTCATGTCCGCCCTGATCTTTTTGGGCTTTTGCGCCATGGGTGCCGGCGCCTACTTTACGAGCACCATGGCGTTTGCCCGCATGATGATGAGCGGCGCCGCTTTGCCGCTGGTCTTTGGCTCGTTTATTTTGACCATCGTCGGCATTGTCATGATGTCGGCTGCCGCGGGCAAGCAGTCTGTGGGCCTGTCGCTCACGGGTTACGTGATCTTTGCGAGCACCTTTGGCCTGACCGCGTCGTTTGGCCTTGCCAACTACGACCTGCCCACCATCAACACCGCCTTTATCGCCACCGCCGCCATCACCTTTGTCTTTGGCGCGCTGGGCGTGACCTTCCCCAAGTTCTTCCAGCGTGTGTACGGCATCGGTTTTGGCGTTCTGCTTGCCACGATCCTGGTCGAGATCGTGCTGATGTTTATGGGTGTTTCGCAGTCTATTACCGACCTGATCGTAATCGTGGTGTTCGCCGGTTTTATTGGCTATGACACCTATGTGGCCACGACGGTGCCACCCACGCTGCCCAACGCCGTGCTCATGGCGTCCAACCTGTTCGTGGATATCATCAACGTGTTCCTGCGTATCCTGAATATCCTTGGTCGTCGCGACTAGCGGCGAGTTGCGGCGGTGCTTGCCGCGCGCGTAAATCAATGCGAAAGGCGGTCCTTCGGGGCCGTCTTTTTTGTACGCGGCGGGGTATCATGGATGGGAAAAACCGAAAGCGGCAGCGACAGGAAAGGTGACCACTCATGGCAGACGTCGACAACAGGAACCGTAACCGCAGGACCGGCCGCGCAGGGCAGCCCAATCCCAAGCGCGAGGCCCGTGCCAAGGCCGCCGAGCGCCATGTGGCGACGGTGTCCGAAGCGTGCGCCAAGGATATTGAGCGCTCGCTTGCCGGCGTGCGCGAATTCGACGGTATGCCTGCCGGCTTTGTCGCGGCGATGAAGGCCAAGGCCCAGGCGGCTGCCGAGGAGCAGGTTGCCGGGGTTGTGGAGGCTGACGCTGCCGAGGTCGAGGCCACCGAGGTTGCGCCCGTCGAGACCGAGGTCACGGACGAGTCTGCGTCTGCCGAGGAGCCCGCAGAGACCGAGCCCGCGCCTGCCGAGGAGCCCGCTCCGACCCTGCCCGAGGTCACCGTGCTTGATGCCTCCGCCACGCAGGCCATTCTGGATAACGGCCGCGGCTATGCGCAGTTCTGCGATATGGCCGTGCTTGCCTTTGCCTCGTTTACCAATCCGGGCGGCGGTTACATCCAGGGCTATCTGGGCCAGGAGGCCGCGCTCTGTGCCGATTCGTATCTGTACAATGTCCTCGATAAGCAGCGTAAGTGGTACGGCGAGAACCGTCGCCGCAACATCAACTGTGAGCTGTACCGCAACCGCGCGCTGGTGGTGCCCGCGGTGCGCTTCGACCGCAACCATGTGCATGCGTATGCCGACGTGATCGTTGCCGCCGCGCCCAACGTTAAGCGCGCCCGCCAGGAGTATCGCGTGAGCGACGATGCTCTGCTGGATGCCCTGCGCGACCGTATCCGCTTTGTACTCGCCATCTGCGACGAGTTGGGTCGCGAGAAGCTCGTGCTGGGCGCATGGGGCTGCGACAACAACGGCTTTGACGCCGAGGCCGTGGCTGAGCTCTTCCGCAAGGAGCTCGCATCGGGCGACTTCAAGGTCAAGCAGGTCTTCTTTGCTGTGCCCTCTACGCGCTGGGACGAGGACTTCGCCAAGTTCGAGCACGTGTTGGCAAACTTCCCCGAGCGCAACGAGGAGTCCTATGCCCAGGTTGCCGCCCGCGCTGCGGCCGCCCGTGCCGCCGAGCAGGCTCGGGCCGCTGCCGAGGACGATGAGGATGACGACGACTGGCGCAAATACTTGTAAACTGTGCGCGTGATGCGACATGCCGAGCCGACGTGGGCTGCTCCCGTCGGCTTTTTATTGAGTGGGGAGCTTACGATGAAAAACGTTCTATGCTTTGGCGACAGCAACACCTATGGTTACGATCCGGCTGGTATGCGCGACGGCACCGCGGTGCGCTATGCGCAGGATGTGCGCTGGTGCGGCGTGGCGCAGCGTGACCTGGGCGAGGGCTGGCATGTGATCGAGGAGGGGCTCAACGGCCGCACGACGGTGCGCGACGATATGTGCCACCTGGACACTAACCTCAACGGCATTCGCGCGCTTCCGATGCTGCTCGAGGCCCATAAGCCGCTGGACGCCATTGTGATCATGCTGGGCACCAACGACTGCAAGACGGTCTTTAACGTGACGGCTTCCGATATAGCCCGTGGCGCCATGGCGCTGATTCGCGCCGTCCGCGCGTTTTCGTGGACCGACGCTGCGCCTTGTCCGCGCATTCTGCTGATGGCTCCCATCAAGATCAAGCCGCAAATCGCCGATGTGTATATGACCGATTTTGACGAGCATTCCGTCGAGGCCTCGGAGCATTTTGCCGAGTACTACGCGCACGTAGCCGAGCAGCTTGGCTGCGACTTTTTGAATGCCGCCGACTTTGCCGAGCCGGGCGATATCGACTATCTGCATATGATGCCCGAAAGCCACGAGAGCTTGGGACATGCCGTGGCAGCCAAGCTCCAAGAGATGCTCGGTGAGTAGCGCAGCCCCAAACCACCACAAAGGGGACAGGCACTTTTGTGGTGGTTTTGCCCGGGTAAACGAGCGGCTTGGCTGCCATATGGGCATGGATGAGCTCATTGACCTGTTTGCCGAGGGGGATGAGCTTGTCTCAAATACCGCTTTTGAGGAGCTGGAGCTCGCCTATGACGTGGCGAACGGTACGACCTTTGACGGCGTCGTGTTCCGCTCCTGCGTATTCGATGGCGTCGACTGGAGTGGTTCGACGTTTCGCGACGTCGTATTTCGCGGTTGCCGCTTTATCCGCTGCAATATGGAAGGCTGCTGGCTCAACCGCTGCGACTTTGTTGATTGCTCGGCGCCGGGGCTCAACTTGGTCAAGGC
The DNA here is from genome assembly GCA_900550415.1 of uncultured Collinsella sp. GTDB lineage: Bacteria > Actinomycetota > Coriobacteriia > Coriobacteriales > Coriobacteriaceae > Collinsella. The sequence goes on along the minus strand of URSO01000014.1, from coordinate 9,043 downwards.
GCGTCTGTCGAGCGTTTCGTTTGCATCATGCGACCTGAGTTACGCGAACCTTTCGGAGGGACGCATTGGCCCCATCACGGCGTGCGATGTGCGTCTGACCGAGGCGGCGCTCCAGGGGGCCAAGCTGGGGCAGCTGCGCCTGGATAGCTGCGACCTGACGCGAGTTGATGTGTTCAAGACACCGCTATGTGGTGTTGATGTATCGCGCTGCACGTTTGAGGCTCCCGTTGTTTCGGGCGACTACCGTGAGTTGCGAGGCCTGACGGTCAATGCCGAGCAGGCGCTGGCACTCTCGGGTTTGTTGGGAATTCAACTCGCCGACGAATAGGCGCTCTGGTCCTTTGCTCGACCGCTATCTAAAATCAAACCGTCGCAACATTTAATGATTTTTCGCGTTTGCACGATTTTCATCGAATGTTGCGACGGTTTTTGGTGCAAAGTAGCCTGTCTCTTTTTGGCAGGTTACTGGCTATTTAGTACTGCCACATGTGGTTGACGGGGCCGGAGCCTTTGCCCATGTTCAGGCCGGCGGCGAGAGCGCCGGTTAGGTAGGCCTTGCCGGCGTTGACGGCGTCGGCAAGATCCATGCCCTGTGCCAGCGCGCAGGCGATGGCGGACGAGAGCATGCAGCCGGTGCCATGCGTGTTGCCGGTCTCGATGCGCTTGTGGCGGAACCACGTGGTGAGCGGATCGCCCAGGTGGTTGCCCTCGTCATCGAGCGGTGCGGGCTCGGCTAGCACATCGTTGGCTTCATTGACAAAATGCCCGCCCTTAACGAGGGACGCGCATCCAAAGCGGCGGGTGAGAAGCATGGCGGCATTTTGCTGCGTGCGCTCGGAATCGACTTCGTAATCGAGCAGCGCCATGGCCTCGGGAATATTGGGCGTGATGACGGTCGCCAGCGGGAACAGGCGGCGTGCAAGCGCTTCGGCGGCGTCCTCTGCGATCAGGCGAGCGCCCGAGGTGGCGACCATAACGGGGTCGACGACGATATTTTGTGCGTTCCAGGCGCTCAAGCGGTCGGCGATGACTTCGATAATCTCGACAGAAGAAACCATGCCGATCTTGACGGCGCTCGGGCGGATATCGTCAAAAACGGCGTCGATCTGCGCGGCGACGATATCTGGCGAGATATCCTGCACGGCGGTGACGCCCAGGGTGTTTTGCGCCGTGATGGCGGTTATGGCCGTCTCGGCATACAGACGGTGCGCCGTGATAGTCTTGATGTCGGCCTGAATGCCGGCGCCACCGCTGGAATCGGATCCTGCGATGGATAGAACGGCAGGTACCTTACTGCGATCCATGTTCGCTCCCTTGTTCGGTCGGAATCAAATGGCTCTTCTGCCTGCATTATAAAGATGCCCGGGCCGGCTGTATGCCGATCCCGGGCGGGCGGTGCAATCTTTACGCAAATGTAAGCAAATGTTCACACGTCAACAATTGACAGGCGTCAGCTCGCCGCCAGAAGCGGCCGCGGCGACAGGGCTAGTCATCCATGCCGAGGTCGATCGTGGTGCCCTCGAAGATCTTGTTGACGGTGCGGACGGCGCACATCTTGCCGCACATGGTGCAGGTGCCCTCGGTGGCGGCGGGGGATTCCTCGTAGCGCTTCTTGCCGGTGACCGGGTCGAGCGCGCACTTCCACATGGCGTCCCAGTCGAGCTTGCGGCGTGCCTGGCCCATCTTGTCGTCCATGTCGCGGGCGTGCGGTACCTTCTTGGCGATGTCGGCGGCGTGTGCGGCGATCTTGGTGGCCATAAGGCCATCGAGCACGTCCTGGGCGTTAGGCAGGCATAGGTGCTCTGCCGGTGTCACGTAGCACAGGAAGTCGGCGCCGGAACTGGCGGAGATGGCGCCACCAATGGCGGCGGTGATGTGGTCGTAGCCCACGCCGATATCGGTCACCAGCGGCCCCAGCACATAGAACGGGGCGTTGTGGCATAGGCGTTTCTGCAGCTTCATATTGGCGGTAATCTCGTCGAGCGCCATGTGACCCGGGCCCTCGACCATGACCTGGACGCCGGCGGCCCAAGCGCGCTTGCACAGCTTGCCCAGCTCGATCATCTCAGCGGTCTCGGTGGCGTCGTTGGAGTCGTAGAGGCAGCCCGGGCGGCAGGAGTCGCCGAGAGAGATCGTCACGTCATACTCATGGCAGATCTCGAGCACCTCGTCGTAGAACTCGTAGAAGGGGTTCTCGTTACCGGTGACCTCCATCCAACCAAACAGCAGCGAGCCGCCGCGGCTGACGATGTTCATGAGGCGGCCAGTCTCCTTAAAGGTCTTGATGACCGACTTGTTGATGCCGCAGTGGATGGTCATAAAGTCCACGCCGTCCTCGGCGTGCGCGCGCACGACCTCGAGCAGGTCGTCCTTGGTCAGCTTGACCAGCGGCTTTTCCATGTAGCCGATGGCGTCGTACATGGGAACGGTGCCCACCATGAGCGGCGTCTCGTCGATGAGCTGCTGGCGGAACTGGCGCGTCTTGCCCGAGTTGGAGAGGTCCATGATGGCGTCGGCGCCAAAGTCCTCGGCGATCTTGACCTTCTTCCACTCCTCGGCGGCATCGGCCTTATCGCCCGAGATGCCCAGGTTGACGTTGACCTTGGTGGAAAGGCCCTCGCCGACACCAAAGGCGCGCATGCCCTTTTTGATATGCACGATGTTGGCGGGGATGGCGATGCGGCCGTCGGCCACGCGCTCGCGGATGTACTCGGGGTCGCGATGCTCGCGCTCGGCGACTTCTTTCATCTGCGGCGTGATTTGCCCGGCGCGGGCGAAGTCGATTTGTGTGACGAGCTTGGGCTCGGTCTGTGTGCTCATTGGCACGGCTCCCTTCGTTGGCATTACCCATATCAGGTTTGCGGGTCAGGGCGGGCGCGCCCAATCTCAGCCTGCCGTCTTGTCCTGCAAGCTCCCCGTTTATGTGGCGGGCTCAAGTATAGCTCGAATGGGTACGATTGACGCAATGAGCATGCCCGTGGGGAGGCGAACATGGAAGACAAGCATCTATATCGAGAGACGCAGTGGGATGTGTCGGCCGAGGAGAGCCGCGCCCATCATGGGCTGGTCGCAATTGGTTTTGCGATCCTGGTCGTGATGGTGATTGCCTGCTGTATTTGGACGTTTGGCGGGCGTGGGGGAGCCGCTTGGACGTTTGAGGCCGACGATAGCCTGCCGATCATGACGGTGGAGGTTGCCGGCGGCAATACCGTTGCCGCGCCGGGCGACTATTGGTATCCGCGCAACGAGTTTGTGCAGCTGCAGTTGAGTGGTGGGTCCATTCCCGGTGAAGAAATCGAACGCGTGACCTACGATGCGGCGCTCAAAACACTGACGGTGAAGCTTAAAAACCAGGGAGACGTCCCCACGACCATGGACATTGCGCTGACGGAATGGCGCCTGGTGCCCCCGTCGGGCGTCAAGGTGTCCGAGGTAGAACATATCAAGATTACCTATCAGGACGGCTCGACAAATGAAATTGCCAAAGCCGACGGCTTGGCGGGATAGACGCCGTGCCCAGGCAGCACATTCAAAAGTAGCGGTGGTCCTACAAGGCCTGTTCGTTCAGGAAGACCAAAGTGTTTTTATTTGAAAACTCGGGAAAGTGACGATAACCAACGTCGAACGCGGTGAGCCCGCTTACATCCTCGAGCCTGTTTTCTGCCATCCACCGCACCATGGAGCCGCGTGCCTTTTTGCTGGCGGTCGACCGTTGGATGGGCTTGCCATTGCGGATGCCTTCGCCAAAGAGGCATGTGACGACTGTGGCGTCGCCCGCGAGGTGGGGCAGAACGGCTTTGGCATACTCTACGCTGGCGAGGTTGACGATCGTGGTGTTTGAGCCTGCCGGGGCGATAGTCCGCGCGAGCTTGTCGCTCCAAAACGCGTAGAGGTCTCGGGCATCGTCAACGGCGAGCTTCGCGCCCATTTCCAGCCGATATGGTTCGACGGCATGAAAGGGGCGAACGCACCCGTAGAGGCTAGAGAGGATCCACAGGTGGCTTTGCAGCCAGGCGAGCTGTTCGGCATCCATCACCTCGGGCGCCATGCTTTGGTATTGGATGCCGTGATAGGACATGACGGCAGGGGAGAGGTGACGGGCGAGTTCGGGATTGTCGAGATCGCCGTTTTTCAGGATGGACCCGAACTCATGCAGGGTGTTGAGACAAGGTCCCAGCAGTTTGTCGCTCACGTTCCACAGCGCCTGCAGGCCGCCGCTGCCTTCATTCCGCTCGATATCTAGCAGCGCGCGTTGGAGGCGAGCCGTCTCGCGCGCAAAGGGTGGAATGCCCTGGACTTCAAAAGCATCTTGGGCCGCGCGCATTTGCTTGGCGGGCGGAATGATGACCTGCAGCATGGACTCTCCTCTGCCAAAAAAAGAAGTTGCGGTGGAATAATTCCTGTTTTGCCTGTTAAAAGGCGTGTTTGGGAACTATTTCACCGCAAGTTATAAAGGGCTGGTTGGGCTCGTTTTACGAGGGTTGGTTAGGCGCGCTCGATGAAGGCCTTGTAGCCGCGGTAGGCCTCGTAGATATCGGCCTTGTTGGCGACCTCCCACAGGGCGTGCATGGACAGGACGGCAACGCCGGAGTCGATGACGTTCATGCCGTACTTGGCCATGATGTAGGCGATGGTGCCGCCGCCGCCCGCGTTGACGCGACCGAGCTCGCAGGTCTGGAAGTCCACGCCGGCCTCGTCCATGATGTCGCGGACGAGGGCCACATACTCGGCATCGGCGTCGTTGGAACCGCCCTTGCCGCGGCTGCCCGTGTACTTGTTAAAGCACAGGCCGCGACCCATGAAGGCGGCGTTCTTGGTCTCGAACTTGCCGGCATAGCCCGGGTCGAAGCCGGCGGACACGTCAGAGGAGAGCATGCGGCTGCGGGCGAGTGCGCGGCGCAGGGCCAGCGGACTATCCTCGCCGGCGAGCGTCATGATCTCGGCGACGGTGTTCTCGAAGAAGCGGCTCGTCATGCCGGTGGCGCCCACGGAGCCGATCTCCTCCTTGTCGACGATGAGCGTGATGCTCGTGCGCTCGACGTCTGCCACGTTGATCTGGGCGAGCATGGAGGGGTAGGCGCAGACGCGGTCGTCGTGGCCATAGCCCAAAATCATGGAGCGGTCGAGACCCATGTCGCGGGCGGGGCCGGCGGGCACGACCTCGATCTCGGCAGAGAGGAAGTCCTCCTCCTCGACGTCGTACTGTTCCTTGAGGATGTCCAGGAACATCTGCTTGACGGGTTCCTTGGGGGCGTCCTTGTCGTCCTCGTCAAACTTGACGGGGCGGCCGCCTACGATCACGTCGAGGATCTCGGCGTCGACGGCGTCCTTGGCGGGCTTGGACATCTGCTCGCTCGAGAGGTGGATCAGCAAGTCGGAGATGGTAAAGACCGGATCGTCTGCCTTGTCGCCGATGTTGATGTCGACGGTGGTGCCGTCCTTTTTGCAGATGACGCCCACAAGCGCGAGCGGGGAGGCTACCCAGTGGTAGCTCTTGACGCCGCCGTAGTAGTGCGTGTCGAGGTAGGCCATGTCGCCGGCCTCGAAGGCGGGGTTTTGCTTGAGGTCCAGGCGCGGCGAGTCCACGTGGGCGCCCAGGATGTTAAAGCCCTGCTCGAGCGGGGCGGTGCCCAGGTTGACGAGCATGAGGTCCTTGCCGTGATTGGCGGCATACACCTTGTCGCCGGCCTTGAGCGCGCGGCCCTCGGCGATCACGGTCTCCAGATTGACGTAGCCCGCCTCCTCGGCCATCTTGATACCGGTCTTGACGCACAGGCGCTCGGTCTTGTTCTCGCTCAAAAACTGCTTATAGCCACGGCAAAGCTCCTCGAGCTCCTCGACTTGCTGTGGCGTGTACTTTTTCCATGCGCAGGGACGCTCCATGACGCAGGCTCCTTTCGGATCGATCGTGCTGGTTGATGTACCGTGAGCCATCGTATCACGCGCGGGCTCACGGTGACGGGGGAGCTTGATGTGCGGTGGCCGCGGGGCAGGGAGCGTGTAAACTGGTGTGAGCAAACCGTGCCCAGCCCAAAGCGAGGTATTCAATATGTCTGACAAGCGCCGCACTTTTGCCGTTATCGACGGCAACTCGCTCATGCACCGCGCCTTCCACGCCGTGCCGCCGACCATGAACGCGCCGGACGGTCGCCCCACCAACGCGATCTTTGGCTTTCTGAACATGTTTCTTAAGATGATCGATGCCTTTAAACCCGACGGTGTGGTCGTGGCGTTTGACAAGGGCAAACCGCGCGTGCGCATGGAGATGCTGCCGCAGTATAAGGCGCAGCGCCCGCCCATGGACCCCGATCTGCACGCGCAGTTCCCCATGATTAAGGAGCTGCTCGCCGCGCTCAACGTGCCGATTTTGCAGTCCGAGGGCTGGGAAGGCGACGATATCCTGGGCACCATGGCGCGCCTGGGCGAGGAGGCCGGCTGCGACATGCTGCTGGTGACCGGCGACCGCGACATGTATCAGCTCGTGACCGAGCACGTCAACGTGGTCTCGACCCGCAAAGGCCTGTCCGACGTGGCGATTATGACGCCCGAGAGCGTGGACGACCTGTATCACGGCATTACACCGGCGCTCGTGCCCGATTTTTACGGCCTGAAGGGCGATGCGTCCGACAACATTCCCGGCGTGCCGGGCATCGGCCCCAAAAAGGCGAGCGCGCTCATCGCGCAGTACGGCAGCCTGGACGAGGTTATCGCGCATGCCGACGAGGTCAAGGGCAAGATGGGCGAGAACCTGCGTGCGCATATCGACGATGCGCTGCTGAGCCGCAAGGTGGCGACCATCCGCACCGATGCGCCCGTCGAGCTCGATTTCGAGGCGACGTCCTTCCCGGCGTTTTCTGCCGATGAGGTTTCCGCGGCGCTGGGTACGCTTGGTATCACCGCCATGCAGAACCGTTTCTTGGCGCTGATCGGCGGCGAGGGCGGGGTTGCTGCTGCCTCCAGTGTGTTTGAGATACCTGCTATGGTTCGCGCAGCCGCCGGCGATGCCGACGCGCTTGGTGCCGTTGCGGCTGAGGTCTCCCGCGCGATTGATGCCGGCGAGTGGGTCGCCACCGTGGTGGACGATGACAAGGAAGAGGGCGCGCTCTTTGGACTGACGCGCACGCTGTGGTTGGCGACGTCCAAGGGCCTCTTCGCGCTCGAGGAGGGCGACAGCTGCGCGGCGGCTGAGGTTGAGGGCTTCAACTTCGTCCACGGCGTGATCGCCGGTGTGCTCGCGCGCCTGTTTATGGAAGGCCGTGTGGCGAGCCCGGATATGAAGGCGCTGCTGCATGAGCTTTCGCCCATCGATTCTTCTGAGTCCGAGCTCATGGATCCGCTGGCCGTCGACTCCACGCGCATCTTCGATACCGTGGTCGCCGCCTACCTGCTGGATTCCGACCGCTCCGAGTTTGATGAGGCGTATCTGGCCGATACCTATCTGCAGATGGCGCTGCCTGCGGCGCGCGGTGCGGAGGGTGCTGGCGAGGACGCTCCTGCGCCTGCCGCCCGCACTGCGGCCCTGACGCTGGCGCTCGTGGCGCCGCTGCGCGACCGCATGGCCCGCGAGAACGCCGCCAACGTGTTCGATGGCATCGAGATGCCGCTCGTGCCGGTGCTTGCCAAGATGGAGCGCGCGGGCATGCTCGTGGACCCCGATCGCCTGCATAGTCTGTCCGAGGGCTTGGAGACCCAGATTGCCGAGGTCGAGCGGAGCATTCGCGACCTGGCCGGTGACGAGACCTTTAACATCGGCAGTCCCATGCAGCTCTCGCACGTGCTGTTTGACGTGATGGGCCTTCCGACCAAGGGCCTCAAAAAGACCAAGCGCGGCTATTATTCGACCAACGCCAAGGTACTGAGCGACCTTGCCCGTGACCACGAAATCGTGCGTCTGATCTTGGACTGGCGTGAGAAGTCCAAGATCAAGTCCACCTATCTGGACACACTGGGCCCGCTGCGTCGCGGTGACGGTCGCGTGCACACTACGTACAACCAAACCATCACGGCGACGGGTCGTCTTTCCTCGAGTGACCCGAACTTGCAGAACATCCCGACGCGCTCGGAGCTGGGCCGTACCGTCAAGACGGCGTTTTCGGCAGGCGAGGGAAGCGTCTTTTTGGCGGTGGACTACTCGCAGATCGAGCTGCGTCTGTTGGCGCATCTCTCGGGTGACGAGCACCTGGTGCGTGCCTTTAACGAGGGCGAGGACTTCCATGCCGAGACAGCCGCGCGCGTGTTTGGCGTACCGGTGTCCGAGGTAACGCCCGATTTGCGCAGCCGCGCCAAGGCCGTGAACTTTGGCATCGTGTACGGTCAGCAGGCCTACGGCCTGTCGCAGTCGCTGCATATCTCGATGGCCGAGGCACGCGACATGATCGACCGCTACTACGAGGCATACCCGGGCGTGCGCACGTTCCTCGACAACGTGGTGGCACGTGCCAAGCAGACGGGCTACGCCGAGACCATGTACGGCCGCCGTCGCCATATTCCGGAGCTCAAGGCCAAAAATCCGCAGCTCCGCGGTTTTGGCGAGCGCACGGCCATGAACCACCCCATGCAGGGAACCGCGGCCGACATCATCAAGATCGCGATGGCCCGCGTAAGCCGCCGCCTGGAAGAAGAGGGCTTTGCTGCCCACATGATTCTGCAGGTACACGACGAACTGGACTTTGAGTGCCCCGTCGACGAAGTCGAGCGCCTCACCGCCATGGTCCGCGACGTCATGGAGCACGTAGTAGACCTCCGCGTCCCCCTAATCGCCGAAGCTTCGACTGGAGTGACCTGGGCAGACGCCAAGTAAGGGCATGACCACAATTCCAAAGTAATACAAAACCAGAAGGACGCCCCTCATCAACAAGGAGCGTCCTTCGTTCAATAAAAATCAGCCAAAGTATCTAGGCGCCAAGACGTCATCCAAGCGGCAAGCAAGTCACCGCAGGACCTGGCCGGGCGAGGCGGGTAAGTTTTTCGTAGATTCCGCACGAGCCGGAAAGCACTTAATGTGCTTTCCGAGCGAGCCCAGGACCTGACCGAACGAAAAACT
>URSO01000013.1 GCA_900550415.1 uncultured Collinsella sp. | reverse complement strand
AGAGCAGCAAATTAAACTCCGCGCCGGGCGCCACCCAGCCGGGTGCTCCATGCGTGCATTCCGTCTTGCGCAGGACTGTAGAGCAGGAAACTTAATTACGCGCCGCTCCCCGCCCGCGCCGGGCAAGCCCTCCCTTGTACTCCATTTCACTAAAGTGTATGATTCTGAACGTTACATGACTCACTTTACCTAACTAAAGTGCTATCGAGGGGGAATACCATGAATACCGATATGTCTCGTCGTCAGTTTGTTGGTCTAGCCGGCTCGCTCGCCACGGTGCTTGGCCTTGGTCTTGTCGGCTGCGGCGGTGGTGCTGGCAAGGGCTCCGCTGCTGGTTCTGCCGCGGCCAAGGATGTGAAGGGCGCCGCGGAGTCCAAGAAGCTCGTGGTGGGCTTTGACAAGTCCTACCCTCCGTACGGCTTTGTGGGCGATGACGGCGAGTACACGGGCTTTGACCTTGACCTTGCCAAGGCCGTTGCCGATAAGCAGGGCTGGGATGTCGATTACGAGGCCATCGATTGGGATGCCAAGGACACGCTGCTCAACTCCGGCGCCATCAACTGCATCTGGAACGGCTTTACCATGGAGGGCCGCGAGGACGACTACACGTTCTCCGAGCCGTATATGCTCAACGAGCAGGTGTTGGTGGTCAAGAAGGACGCGGGTATCAAGAGCTGGGACGATCTCGCTGGCAAGACCGTGATCACTCAGACCGATTCCGCTGCGCAGGATGTGCTCGAGGGCGACCAGAAGGATCTGGCCGCGACGTTTGCCACGCTCGATACCATCGGCGAGTACAACACGGCCTTTATGCAGCTCGAGAGCGGCGCGGTCGATGCCGTGGCTTGCGACCTTTCGATTGCCCAGTATCAGCTTGCCGCCAAGCCCGATGCCTATACGCAGCTCGACAAGCCGCTGTCCAGCGAGCACTACGCCGTCGGCTTTAAGAAGGGCGACACCAAGTCGGCCGACGCCGTGACCGAGTCGCTCAAGGCGCTCTACGAGGACGGCACGGTCAAGGACCTGTGCGACAAGTATTCAAGCTATGGTCTATCTTTCGATAATTGGGTGCTCAAGTAATGTCTATTCAGGTCATGATGCAGATGCTTGGCCAGGGATTCTTGGTCAGTTTGCAGCTGTTTGTGCTGACGCTGCTCGGGTCGATTCCACTGGGAATCCCCGTGGCGTTCATGCGCATGAGTAAAATCGCGCCACTTCGCTGGATCGCGCGCATCTATATTTCGGTGATGCGCGGCACGCCGCTCATGCTGCAGATGTTTGCCATCTACTTTGCCCCGTACTACGTGTTTGGCATTTCGCTCACGCCCGATTCCAAGTGGACGGCGTGCGTCGTAGCGTTCATCATCAACTACGCTGGTTACTTTGCCGAGATCTATCGCTCGGGTCTGCAGTCCATTCCGCGCGGTCAATACGAGGCAGCCGAGGTGCTGGGCTATTCGCGCGTGCAGACGTTTCTGTATATCGTGATGCCGCAGGTCGCCAAGCGTATTCTGCCGGCGATGGGCAACGAGATCATCACGCTGGTCAAGGACACGTCGCTGGCGTTTGCCATTGGCGTGGGCGAGATGTTCTCGACAGCCAAGGCGCTGGTTGCCTCGCAAGTGAGCATGGTGCCGTTTGCGATTGCGGCGCTGATTTACTGGGTCTTTAACTTTGTGGTCGAGATGCTGCTGGGTGCCGCCGAAAAGAAGCTGGACTATTATCATGACTAACTCAGTGATGAAAATCGAAAGCGCGCGCAAGGCGTTTGGTGGCAATGAGGTGCTCAAAGATATTTCGCTCGAGGTCAAGCGCGGCGAGGTCGTGGCGATTATCGGGCCTTCGGGCGGCGGTAAGTCCACGCTGCTGCGCTGCGCCACGCTGCTCGAGACGCTCGATGGCGGCTCGCTTTCGTTTGGCGACCTTGCGGTTGCGACAGATGCGGGATCGGGCGCGGTCTATGCGAAGGGAGATGTTCCCAAGCAAGCGCGTTCGCGTTTTGGTCTGGTGTTCCAGAACTACAATCTGTTCCCGCACTATACCGTGATGAAAAACATCACCGATGCGCCGATTCGCGTGCTTAAGCGTCCGCGCGAGCAGGCGGAAGCCCGCGCTCACGAGCTGATTGCGCAAATGGGGCTGACGGGCAACGAGAGCAAGGTGCCGTGTGAGCTTTCGGGCGGTCAGCAGCAGCGCGTGAGTATTGCCCGCGCCCTGGCGCTCGATCCGGAAATCTTATTCTTTGACGAGCCGACCTCGGCGCTCGATCCCGAGCTGACGGCCGAGGTGCTGCGTGTCATTAAGGACCTGGCGGCGCAGAATATGACGATGGTAATCGTGACCCACGCGATGCAGTTTGCGCGCGATGTTGCCGACCGCGTGGTCTTTATGGACGGTGGTCGTATTGTCGAGGAAGGTCCTGCCGAGCAGGTCATCGACCATCCTCGCGAGCAGCGTACCCGTGAGTTCTTGAGCCGTATCGAGGGGTAGGCTCAGCTATTTACTCAATTATTAATTGAGGTGATGCCGCCACAGGTCTTACGGCCTGGGGTGGCATTTTATTTGCATCGACGGGGTCCAATAATCGCCTCGCATGCGTTCTCCTTCCTCTCGCCGCCCGTATCCATACGTGCGCCGAAAGGTGTGCATGGACAGTCACCTGTGAGGGTAGGGTGGTGGCATAGGACATTTGGAGGGTGAGTCGGCTCGGCTGCCGACCATGCTGCTCCCGGGACGGCACCGACCGCGAACTCTCCCCGTTGGCGTCGCGCATTGCGCGCGGCCCTGCAAGGAGGTCATCATGGGTGCTCCCAAGACCGGTAACGTAAGGAACGTGGTGCTCGTAGGCCAAGGCGGGGTGGGCAAGACTTCACTCGCCGAGGCCATGCTCCACCTTTCCGGCAAGACCGCCCGCCTGGGCGGCCACGACGGCACCAAGCCCACGCTCGACTATGACCCCGAAGAGGTCAAGCGTGCATTTTCCATCTCGACGACCATTGCGCCGATCGACTGGAAGGGCGCGCGTATCAACGTGCTCGATGCTCCGTGCTACCCCGATTTTATCGGCGACGCCTTTGCTGCGATGAGCGTCTGCGAGACGGCTCTGTTTGTGGTCGACGCCGAGGCCGGCCCGCAGCCCACGACCGTCAAGCTTTGGTATGCGGCGGAGGATCTGCGCCTGGCGCGTGCGGTGTTCGTGAACCGTCTGTCGCGCTCCGAGGCCAGCTTTACGACCACCATGGACCTGCTGCAGGAGCGCTTTGGCACGCGCTTGGGCGCCGTGACCCTTCCCTGGGGCGAGGGCGAGGACTTTGACGGCATCATCGACCTGGTGCGCATGAAGGCGCGCCATTGCAACGGCACCGAAGCCGTTGAGTCGGAGATTCCCGAGGAGTATCGTGCCCAGGCCGAGGAGGCCCATGACCATCTGTGCGAGCTGGTGGCTGAGGCTGACGACGAGCTGATGATGAAGTACCTGGAAGGCGAGGAGACGCTGACGCAGGAGGAGCTTGAAGGCCTACTGTCGAAGGCAATCGCTGAGCGCATCTTTGTGCCGGTCTTTGCGGGCGATTGCATTAAGGAGCAGGGTGTCAACTCGCTGATGGACGACATCGCGACATACTTCCCAGCGCCGACCGACTACGGCGAGATGCCGCTCATCGACGGTGATTCGATTAAGATCTCGAGTGACGATGACCGCCCGGTGGCGTTTGTGTTTAAGACACTGGCCGATCCGCAGCAGGGTCGCATCAGCTTTATCAAGGTGCTGACGGGCACGCTTGAGCCGGGCCTTGAGCTGATCAACGCGCGTACCCGCAAGAGCGATCGTCTGGCTCACCTGTATGTGATGTGCGGCCGCGACATGACCGAGGTCGGTCACGCCTATGCCGGCGACATTATCGTGGCGCCCAAGTTGGCGGCAGAGACGGGTGACACGCTCTCCATTACCGGTAAGGTCGAGGCGGCGGCGTTTAAGTTCCCCAACTCGCAGTACCGCATTGCCATCGAGGCCGAGAACCGCGGTGACGAGGAGAAGCTCTACACGTTTATCGAGAAGGCGTGCAAGGCCGATCCGACCATGAGCATCGATCGTGACGAGGAGACGGGCCAGACTATCATCTCCGCCGTGGGTGAGGCGCAGGTTTCGGTGCTGCTCAACCGTTTGGAGGATCGCACCAAGGTCGTGGCCAAAAGCGTGCCGATCCGCATTCCATATCGCGAGACCATCCGCCGCACGGCGAGTGCCCAGGGTCGCCACAAGAAGCAGACTGGCGGTGCCGGTCAGTATGGCGACTGCTGGCTGCGCGTTGAGCCGCTCATTGGGCCCGACGGCACGAGCGATGGCTATGAGTTTGTGGACGAGGTCGTAGGTGGCCGTATTCCGCGCTCGCTCATCCCCGCCGTGGACAAGGGCGTCCAGGAGACCATGAAGGACGGCATCATTGCCGGCTACCCGCTCACGGGTATTCGCGTGGCTGTGTACGACGGCTCGTATCACAGCGTCGACTCCAACGAGATGGCGTTCCGCGCGGCGGCTCGCATCGGCCTGCGCAAGGCATGTGCCGATGCCGACCCGGTGGTGCTGGAGCCCATCGAGGAAATCACGGTGACTATTCCCGAGAGCTACGCCGGCGCCGTGATGGGCGACATCTCGGCCTCGCGCGGTCGCGTGACGGGTATGGAGACCGATGAGCGCGGCGATACCGTGGTCATCGCCCAGGCGCCTCTCGCCGAACTGACGGATTACTCGACGCGTCTGCGCTCTATCACGCGCGGCACGGGCGACTTTACCATGAAATCTGCGGGCTATGAGCAGGTGCCTTATGACGTTCAGGCCAAGCTGGTCGAGCGCTATGAGGAGGGCCGCGCCAAGTAGCGTGGGGCGTTGCCTGTAACATACGTGCCGATGCAAGGGCCGCTCTGGGGAATCCGGGGCGGCCCTTTTTGATCCCTGGGGGATGCAAATCGGTTCTTGTCGGGTTAGGGCTAGTCCCCCGAGGCCTGGTTGCGGCCGGTGGCGTAGTCGATCTGCACATGCGGCTGCAGGTTGTAGCAATATACATGGAAGCAGAGCGCCTTGCCGTGATCCTCGACCGATTGCGCCTCGAGGCGGACGCCGCGGCAGACGAGTTCCTCTTCGCTGTACATGGGCGTGACGCGGTAGAGCACGTGGTTGCCTGTGTCGCGGATGTAGCCGAGAATCTGCTCCTCAAACGGCAACATGCCCGTCTCGTTGAGATAGCGCGTGCCGGTGAGGAGATTCCGTCGGTTGGCGTTTTCGCCGCAGAGCGACCAGGCGATAAGGTGGCAGCGGTTATAGAGGCTCTGGCCTGGGATAAAGTCGTAGCGCTGCTGGTGCCATCCGGCGGGGTGGATGCGCGAGATATCGCCGCGTTTGCCTTGGCCGAGCGACTCGGGCCCTATGCAGGCGAGCGCCTTGCGGGTGCGGCCCAAGCTGTCGAGCTTTGAGAACTTCTTAAAGCAGCCCTCTTCGGTGGCCCGTTCGTATTCATCGAGCGTGAACGACGGCGTGCCGAGTGGATGCGTGCCATCGGCGCGAAGAGCGACGTAGGGGTTGCCGGCGTAGTCGGGAATGCTGGTGAGGTATACGCCGCGCGCGCGGTCGAAATCGGGATTTTCGACCTCATCGATGGGGGTGACGGCACTGTCTGCGGGGATGTTGTCGCCGTTGGCGGCCGCACCCGATTCGGAGCCATCACCAGTGTCTTGGCCGCCTTCGGAATCCGTGGAGCTTGCCGTTCCCGATTCAAGCCGGGCGACCAGGTCCGCCTCGTCGTCGGTGCGGCTAGGGCTCTCGTTTTGTTTCTCGGCCAGGGCTGCCGCCTGCTCATCGCTTTGCGGCGACAGCAGCTTGGGCGCCCCATCGAGCGATCCTGTAAACAGCGCAAATCCCAGCACCACGGCGGTGCCGATGGAAAGTACTTGCTTGTAGGCGGACTTGCGCGACATTGAGGCTCCTGGATGGACGGTTGGGAATCTACCAGTCTAGCAGGAGCCGGCAGGGGCCGTTCTGTCGAACAAATACTCAAGATTTTGGGGCAAACGCTACCGATTCATTTGCCTCATATTTGACGTATGGCTAGATCGAGGTGGAGTCGAGCCGGTTGAGCTTGCACTCCGTTTTGGTTGAGAGCAGCTGACAGACAAGGGCGTCCGCATGGGTTGCGGGCGCCCTGTTTTTACGGGTAAACGGTCGGAAAATTCAGGTGAACGGTCAAATCGGGACACACCAAACAAAATATCATACGGACAACCGAATATACGGACGTTTGTGATAACCTAGTTGTCTATCAAGAACGGCGACCGGCACCCCCTGTGCGGTCGCCACTTGATACATCCAGTGGAGACAACAGGAGGCAAACACTATGTACGTAACCCTGCGCGAAGTCCTGGCAGAGGCCAACCAGCTCAACATGGCCGTTGGTGCTTTCAACACCCATAACCTCGAGATGTGCCCGTCGATTATCCGCGTCGCGGCTCGCCTGCACACTCCCGTGATCATCCAGACCTCCGAGGGCACCGCTAGCTACGTTGGCCACCGCAACCTGGTTGCTGTGTGCAAGTCCATGGCCGAGGAGTACGGCGTCAACGTTGTCCTCCACCTCGACCACGCCAAGAACTTCGACGAGATCCGCAAGGCTCTCGAGGCCGGCTATAGCTCGGTAATGTTTGACGGCTCTGCGCTTCCCTTCAAGGAGAACATCCTTGGTACCAAGCGCATCGTCGAGATGGCTCAGGCCCACGGCGCTTCTGTCGAGGCCGAGCTTGGCACCGTCGGCGGTACCGAGGATGGCGTCGCCGTTGCCGACGCCGATGTGCGCTACACCGATCCCGAGCAGGCTGTCGAGTTCATCGAGAAGACTGGCATCGACGCCCTTGCCGTCGCTATCGGTACCAACCATGGTCAGTACAAGTCCAAGACCAACATCTCCTTCGATCAGCTCGAGAAGATCCGCGATGCCGTGAACGGCTTCCCCTTGGTCATCCATGGCGGCACCGGTGTTAAGGATGAGGACGTCCGTCACGTCATCGACCTGGGTATCCGCAAGTTCAATGTTGGCACCGATCTGCTCGTCAACTGGAACAAGACCTCCAAGCAGTGCTATGACGAGCTCAAGGAGAACGCCTCCAACCGCAACATGGTTATGCCTGCTCAGAAGGCCGTCGAAGAGGTTGTCGAGCACCGTATCAGCCTGTTCAAGAATATCGTCGCTTAGGGACGAGGCGCACCGATGCAGATTACGGAGATGCTCAAGCGCGAAAACGTTCGCCTTGCCGATTCTGTCGATTCCTGGCAGGACGCGATCAAGCTTGCAATCGCCCCGCTCAACGAGGGCGGCTACGTCGAGGATCGCTATGCGGATGAGATCATCCGCGCCACCAACGAGATGGGTCCCTACTACGTGCTCACCGAAGACATCGCGCTGATTCACGGTCGCCCCGAGGACGGCTGCATTAAGGGTCAGCTTGCCGTGACGGTCCTGAAGAAGCCCGTTAAGTTTTCGGAAGACAGCTTTGATGTTCGTCTTCTAGTCGCACTTGCGGCCGAGGATTCTAATTCTCATATCGAGGCCATGCAGGTGCTTGCCGGCATCTTTATGGACGAAGATACGATCGAGCAAATCGTCGCTTCAGATGACGCCGACGAGATTTATCGGGCATTTACGGGCGTAGCGGCGTAGGCAACACCGCATGATGCGGGCGAATCGAATGGTTTGTCCGCATCGATCCCGAGGTTGGGGCGAAGGCTCCAAAAAAGAAAGGAAATGGACATGGTCAAGATTTTGTGCTGCTGCGGCAATGGTCTTGGAAGCAGCTTTGCCTGCCAGATGGCTATTGAGCAGGTCATGAAAAAGCTCGGGGTTCAGTGCAAGATGGACCACGACAGCGTTTCCAGCGCCGCAGGTGCTTCGAAGGGCTTCGACATGATCGTCGCCGCCGAGAACTTCAAGACGCAGATCGAGAGCTACAACACCGGTCTTCCCTGCGTGTTCCTTAAGCGTCTTGTCGATAAGAAGGAAATCGAGGAGAAGCTGACCCCGGTGCTCAAGGAAATGGGCGTCCTGGAGTAAGGGTCGAATCACCTAGATTGATAGAAATGTACATGAGAAAAAGGGGTGTACAACATGGCTGTTCTTGAGTTTATTATCAATAACATCCTGACGCAGGCCGCCGTCGTTATCGGTCTCGTCGCCTGCCTGGGCCTTGTGCTTCAGAAGAAGCCGGCCAACGACGTGCTGCTCGGTACGTTTAAGACGATGCTCGGCTTCCTTGTTCTGGCTGCCGGCTCCAGCGTCATGCAGGGCTCTCTTGCCTACTTTGGCGATATGTTCAACTCTGCCTTCGGCTTCAACGGCATGACCGCCGTCGTCGCTTCTATCGAGGGCATTAACGGTCAGGCAATGACCGACCTCGGCCTTGGCTCCGAGATCGCCATCTGCCTCGCTGGCATCTTCGTGGTGAACATCATCCTCGCTCGCTTCACCAAGTTTAAGTATGTGTTCCTGACTGGTCAGGCCCTTCTGTGGGAGTCCACGCTCTGCGTCGTGTTCGCCTTCTTCTGCGGCCTGCGCGGTATCCCCCTGATCGTCGTCAGCTCCATCGTCGGTGGCGCCTTCGCTACCCTCATGCCTGCCTTCGCTCAGCCCGTTGTCCGCAAGATCACCGAGTCCGATGACATCGCCCTGGGTCACTTCTGCACCTTTGGCTATATGTTCACCGCCCTTATCGCTAGCATCACCAAGAAGCTCGCCGGTGGCAAGGAGTCCAAGTCCACCGAGGATCTCGAGATTCCGCAGTCCCTGTCCTTCCTTCAGGATACCTACGCTGCCGTCGGCCTGGTCATGATCGTTTTCTACCTGGTCGTCGCCGCTTTTGCTGGTCCCGCTGCTGCTGCTGACTACTGCGGTGCCACCAACTACATGGTCTACGCTTTCCTCCAGGCCATGCAGTTCGTCGTTGGTCTGTACGTCCTGCTCGCCGGCGTCCGTCTGCTGCTCGCCGAGCTCGTCCCCGCCTTCCAGGGCATTTCGATGAAGCTCGTTCCCGATGCTCGCCCCGCTCTGGACTGCCCCGTCCTGTTCACCTATGCCCCTAACGCCGTTATCTTCGGCTTTGTATTCACCACGCTTGGCTCGCTGATCGGCATGGCTATCACCGGCTTCATGGGCACCCTCGTCATCCCCGGCGTTATGTCCAACTTCTTCGCCGGCGGCACCGCAGGCGTCTTCGGTAACGCTATCGACGGTCGTCGTGGCGCCATCATCGGCTGCATCTTCCATGGCATCTTCATCATGATCCTGCCTGCGCTCCTGTCCCCGATGCTCGCTCAAATTGGCTTCGTGAACATGACCTGCACCGACGTCGACACCGTCGTCACCGGATTCTTCTTCATGGCCATCAAGTCCATCCTCAGCGTCTTTGGTATCGCATAAGGCTTCTTGTAGCGCTGACGAAGGTCCAAGTCTTTCTTAAAGGGGGTTGTTCCTGTGCCTGGTCCCCGGCAGGGGAACAACCCCCTTCGCTTATTACCGCTAGTGGAGGTTTCCAATGGGTTTGTTTGGATTTGGCAAGAAAAAGGAGAAGGTGGCTTCTGCCGCAGCCGAGACCGCACCCGTTCTTGATCGAGATGCCGTTCTCGCCGCCGTTGAGGCGAAGCGTTCCGAGCTCGAGGGCAAGGAAGGCGTTGCTGCCGCAAACGTTCTAAACGAGATTGGCAAGCTTTACGCCGATGCCAACATGGTTGACGAGGCCGTTGAGGCATACGAGCAAAGTCTGGAAGCCAATCGCACGATGGGCAAGGCATCTGCGGCGTTGGTCAAGCTGTACAACAAAAAACGCGCGGCCGCCGCTGAGGCAAAAGACGATGAGGCCATTAAGTACTACATGGACAAGGTTACCGAGATGCTCGCCATTTCCAAAGACCAGCTCCGTGGCAAATAATCGGGTAGTAAGAAGGGTTTCCTGGTATGGAAAAGACACTGATTTTGCTGGCTGGACCTCCGGCTACGGGCAAAACCGATTTGGCGGACCGAATCAAGGCACGCCATACGTCCGAGAGCTTTCTGAGCGTCTCTCTTGATGACGTAAAGGAAGAGTATTGGGATACGTACGGTTTCAACAATGCCGAGGAAAAAGCGCAGGTCGATGCGAACGCGCTTCAGGAGTGGTTCCGTCGTCTCGACGCGGCCATGGCGGACGGCCCGCAGATCATGTGCGATTATCCGTTTTCTGCCAAGCAGCACGACAGGCTCGCCGAGCTGGCCGATAAGCACGGCTATCGCGTTCTCACGATTCGCCTGGTCGCGGATCCCGTTATGATCAGCAAGCGCTACCGTGCTCGCGACCTTAAGCCGACGCGTCATCTTGCGCACATCGTGACGCATTACCACAAGGGCGATGTGCTCGAAGACCGTAGCACGGGTGACGATCTGGTCGATTTGGATATCCTTGTCGACCGCATCAAAAACCACGGCTATGATACGTTTGAACTGGGTCATACCATTGAGCTTGACGTGACCAATGTCGATACCGTTGACTATCCGGGCTTTTTGGCCAAGGTCGATGAGTATCTGGACGATCCCTCGTCGGTTGTCGCCATTGCCGCCAAGGCGGGGGCAGAGCTTACCGATGAGGACCTCTGCTCGCGCATCGACTATACATTGCTTAAGCCGACGGCGACTTGGGATCAGATTGATGCCATTTGTGCCGAGGCATTCGAGTACGGTTGTGCCAGCGCATGCATCCCACCTTCGTATATCGCCCGTGCCCACAAGGCCTATCCCGACCTTGCGCTTACTACGGTCATCGCTTTCCCGCTTGGCTATATGACGAGCGCTGCGAAAGCCGCCGAAGCGGCCGATGCCTACGCCAACGGTGCCTCCGAAATCGACATGGTGATCGATCAGGGTATGGTTAAGGTCCGCGACTACCAGGCGATTGAGGACGATATCCGAGCCGTGCGCGAGGCTGTGCCCAATGCGACGCTCAAGGTCATTGTCGAAACGTGCTACCTGGCGCAGGAAACCAAAAAGCCGATCTGCCATGCGGTCGAGGCTGCCGGTGCAGACTTTATTAAGACGTCTACCGGCTTTGGCACGGCTGGCGCCCAAGTTGAGGACGTTTATCTGTTTGCTCAAGAGCTGGGCGGGCGTGTAAAGGTCAAGGCATCGGGCGGCGTGCGCACGAAAGAAGACCTTGCGCTTATGTCGGGCGCTGGTGCCGATCGTATCGGCGCGAGCGCCAGCCCACGCAAGCTTTTCGGCGCACGCTAGAGGCGGCTTGGGGCATTCTCTGCATAAAGAATGCCCAAAGATGGTGGCGAGTTGGTGAAGCATGCTCGGCTGGAGTGAATTATGCGCGGGCGGCGTTATCGATGTGAGTCTTTTAAGATTTTGCGGTTAACATTTATTTAAAGACAGCATCTGATATCAAGGATTTAAAGAACTGGTCCAGATAGGGGAGGGATGATGACCGATACGTCTGAGCTCGATTTTAGCGGCAAGGAGCAGCTGTATTCTCAGCTGTACGATATCCTGTTCCAGGGAATTACGAGCGGTGCCTACAAGATTGGTGACTACATTCCCTCCGAAAGCGATCTTATGAAGCGCTATGACGTTTCGCGTGCAACGGCGCGCAAAGCGATGGAGCTGCTTTCTAATAATGGCTTGATTGAGAAGAAGCGCGGACGCGGATCAGAGGTTGTTGCTAACGTGCCACTCAGTTCGCCCAAACGCGTCTCGAGCTATATCAAAAAGAATGCGGACGAGTTTGCAGTGCCTCAAAAACGTTTGATTGAGTCTGGCGTTGTAGCCATGCCTCAACACGTTGCCCACGAGCTGGGCTTGGCTGAGGGCACAAAGGCCTTTTGCCTTCGCCGCGTACGCGTGTCGGGCGACCGCTCATTCTATCTGGAGACGGTTTATTACGAAGACGGTTATGTTCCGCATATTGCGGAGCGCGACTTTTCCAAGGAATCGCTTCGCTCTTACCTCAATAACTCGTGCGATATTCGCTGGAGCCGTGTGAGCCAAAAGATTGGAGCATGCGTTGCTACCGACGAGCAGGCCGAGCTTTTGGGCATCAGCGCCGGTGCTCCGCTGCTTAACATTACGAGGGTTTCTCATGACCAGCAGAATGTGCCCCGTGAGTATGTGGAGTCGTTCTACCGTGCCGACCTCTACCACCTCGAGATCGAACTCGATTAAGGGGCTCTCCGTTCCACTCTGATGCGGCGGCGCTTTTAACAAACAATTCAGTCCGTACATTTCTATATCATCATGTATGTAAGGAGTACATTATGGCAATCAAGGTATTTGCCGACGGTGCCAATCTCGAGGGCATGCTCGACATGGCCGAGAACGGTAACGTTCAGGGCTTTACGACTAATCCCTCGCTTATGAAGGCGGGTGGCGTGACCGATTACCGCGAGTTCGCCAAGACCGTGCTCGAGCACATCGCCGATGTCTCGGTTTCGTTTGAGGTCTTTGCGGACGATGAAGCGGGCATGGAGGCCGAGGCTCGCGAGATTGCGACTTGGGCTGACAATGTGTATGTCAAGATTCCGGCACTCAACACCAAGGGTGAGTCGACCGCGGCGCTCGTTAAGCGCCTTTCTGCCGACGGCATCAAGGTAAATGTTACGACGATTTTTACTCCCGAGCAGGTCGATGAGTTTGTGGACGCTGTCTCCGCTGAGACGCCGTCTATCATCTCTATCTTCGCCGGCCGTATTGCCGACACCGGCGTTGATCCGCTGCCGTTGATGGCTGAGTCTGTCAAAAAGGCCGCGGCAAAGCCGCAGTGTGAGGTGCTCTGGGCGTCTACCCGCGAGCTGCTGAATATCTATCAGGCCGAGTCCGTGGGGTGCCAGATCATTACCGTTCCCAACGGCATTCTGGCCAAGCGCAAGAACGTCGGTAAGGACCTCATGGAGTACTCGCTCGACACCGTCAAGGGTTTCGCGCGTGATATTGAAACGCTTGGATTCCACATCCTGCCGTAACTGGACAAGCCGAGTTGTCTATATCGGTTGATGCAGAAGGAGTAAGGGTCGTCGTTGCCTGTACGGCGGCGACTCGTAATGCCCCAAGTTGGCAAAGGCTCCTGGCTTTTGTTGACTTGGGGCTTTGTGTTTTAGGGTGAAATTACCGCCTGGTACGCCATCTTAAAAATGCAGATCGCAGGCGGTGCCGTCTGTACCGTGGGTATCGCCCACACGTATATGGTTCAGAAGACGGTCCAAAATGAATGCGCCGCCTGCGGCATTGAGCACAAGGCTGAGGCCCAGGGTGGCCTGGGTATCGAGAAGGAGTTGACGCGGGAAGACGTTGACTCCGCCGACATCGCGACCGTGCCTATGGCCGCGCTCAAGAAATGGCTGCACCACACGCTGGCCGATCAAGGTCTCGCCTCCTTCGAGGCTGACTGGAAAAAGGTCGTCGCGCGAGCTTAAACGAGTGAATTGTTCCGGCATCGCATCATCCGGTGCCGGGGTTGTTCTCAAGAGAGGAATTCGTATGACCAACCAGGAACTGGCGAAGGTCGCCAATGAGGTCAGGAAGGGTGTCGTGACTGCGGTTCACGCCGCCAAGTCGGGGCATCCGGGCGGATCGCTTGGCGCCGCCGACATTATGACCTACCTCTACTTTGAGGAAATGGATGTCGACCCGGCGAATCCGAGCCGCGCCGAGCGCGATCGCTTTGTGCTCTCCAAGGGACACTGCGCTCCGGCACTCTATGCCGTGCTCGCCGAGCGCGGGTTCTTTCCCAAGGAGGAGCTCGAGACGCTCCGTCATATCGGCAGCCGCCTGCAGGGCCATCCCAATATGAATGACACTCCGGGCGTTGACATGTCTACCGGATCGCTCGGTCAGGGTATCTCCGCCGCGGTTGGAATGGCGCTCGCCGCAAAGCACTGGGGTGACAGCTACCGTGTTTACACGCTGCTGGGCGACGGCGAGTGCGAGGAGGGCCAGGTGTGGGAGGCGGCCATGTTCGCCGGCAACCACGACTTGGATAACCTCGTTGCTATCGTCGATCACAATGGCCTGCAAATTGACGGCAGTATCGATGAAGTTAACTCGGCTATGCCGCTTGCCGACAAGTTCCGCGCCTTTAAGTGGCATGTGATCGAGCTCGCCGACGGTAACGACATGGCGCAGATTGCCGCCGCCTTTGCCGAGGCCCGCAAAGTGAGCGACTCGCCCGTGGCCATTATCGCCGAGACGGTGAAGGGCAAGGGCGTTTCCTTTATGGAAAACCAGGTGGGCTGGCACGGCAAGGCGCCCAACGATGAACAGTTTGAGCAGGCCGTGGCCGAGCTCGCAGCAGCAGGGGAGGAGCTCTAATGGCAGACGTCAAGAAAGTTGCCACGCGCGTAAGCTACGGCGAGGCGCTCGTCGAGCTGGGCAATGAGCACGATGACTTTGTAGTGCTCGATGCCGACCTGGCCGCCGCCACGCAGACCGGTAAGTTTAAGGCTGCGTATCCTGAGCGCTTCTACGATGCTGGCATTGCCGAGAGCAACTTGATGGGGCTTGCCGCCGGCATTGCGACCACGGGTCGCGTTGCCTTTGCGAGCACCTTTGCCATGTTCGCCGCCGGTCGTGCGTATGAGCAAGTGCGTAACTCCATCGGCTATCCGCACCTCAACGTTAAAATCGGAGCCACGCATGCGGGTATTTCGGTCGGCGAAGACGGCGCTACGCATCAGTGCTGCGAGGACATTGCACTCATGCGCACGATTCCGGGCATGACGGTGATCGTTCCCGCCGATGACATCGAGGCTCGTGCTTGCGTGCGCGCCGCCTATGAGTTTGAGGGTCCGGTCTACATGCGTTTTGGCCGCCTGGCTACGCCGGTCATCAACGACCACGAGGACTATGAGTTCAAGATCGGCCGCGGCGTGGTCGTGCGCGAGGGGTCCGATGTGACCATCATCGCATGCGGCCTCATGGTCGCCGAGGCGCTTGAGGCTGCCGAGGTGCTCGCTGCCGAAGGCATCGATGCCGAGGTCATCAATATGCACACCATTAAGCCGCTCGATGAGCGCTTGGTTGTTTCCAGCGCGAAGAAGACCGGTCGTGTGGTGACCGCCGAGGAGCATTCGATTGTCGGCGGATTGGGCGAGGCCGTTGCGGCGGTGCTCGCGGAGCAGCACCCGGTGCCTATGCGCCGCGTTGGCGTGCGCGATGTGTACGGCGAGTCTGGCCCTGCGGTCGATTTGCTGCATAAGTACGGTTTGGACGCCGACGGTATCGAAGCTGCGGTCAGGTCTGTGTTGTAAGGAAGACTTCCACGGGATTGGTATCTGCCAACCAAGTGACGATTGGCTACGCCGCCGCCTCGCGCGAGGACACGCTGCATTATCTGTCCGAGCAGGCTGTTGAGCTTGGTTTTGCCGATGACGCGTCTGCTGTAGAGGCGGCTTTTATTGCTCGCAAAAACGAGGCCGAGACTGGCCTCGTCGCCGGTTTTGCCGTTCCGCATGCCAAGAGCGATGCGATCCATACGCCGGGCGTGGCCGTGCTCAAGCTGTCCGAGCCTGTTGAGTGGCCGAGCTTTGATGGCGTGCCCGTCGATGTGGCGCTCGCGCTGTACGTGCCCGCCGGCGAAGCTGGAACCACGCACTTGCGCCTGCTCTCTAAGGCTGCCGTGATGTTGATGGACGCCGGCTTCCGCGACAAAGTGCGCGCGAGCACCGATCCTGTCGAGATTGCCGAGCTCATCAACGCCGGGCTCGAGGGCTAGAACGGGCTCTCCGTTCCATTAATCGATCCTTCTCCAAGGAAAAGGGCCGCGACGCTATAGGCGTCGCGGCCCTGTCTGCGTTTCCCCAGATAAAACCTGCCAAAGTAAACCTGCCCCTTTTTGGTAGGTTAAACGGCGTAACTTAAAGGTTCATGTTGCCGTGGATGTAGGGGGTGACCTCGGGGGAGATATGGCCGCAGCCTAGGTTGCGCAGGGCAGATTCGATGGCGGCGGGAAGCGGGGCCTTGCCCTCGTCGTTGACCGCGGTCCTGCCGAGGGCGGCGATCTTGGCGACGTCTGCCGGCGCGGCCTCGATATGCATGCAGCCGCCGACGAGGCGTGCGCGGACCTGGTCCAGGCCAAGGTCGTGCAGGTAGTCCTCACAGGCGCGGATTACATCGACCTTCTCGCGCGTGAGCTCCTCGCCCGTGGGGACACGCGTGGCCAGGCAGGCTCCTGCCGGCAGGTTCCAAACGGGATAGCCCCAGGCGCGCAGCAGCTCGCGCTCTTCGTCCTTGGTAAAGCCGACCTCCATGAGGGGCGAGCGCACGCCGAGCTCCTGGGCGGCGCGCATGCCGGGGCGGTAGTCGCCGCGGTCGCTTGCGTTGCTGCCGTCGATGACGGTGGGAAAACCCAGCGACCTGGCGTGGTTGACGATGGCGGTAAAGCCGGCGCGCTTGCAGTGGTAGCAGCGGTCGGCGTCGTTGCAGGCTACCTGGGGGAGCTGCAGCTGATCGACCGAAAGATTGAGCACGGGGAGCTTAAGATGCGGGCCCTCATCGGCCTGCCCGTCAACGGACCGCTCAAACGAAGCCTGCTCGGGCGTGCCGATGAGCGGCGTGGTGAGGTGAACGAGAAGGGTGTCGGCAGGCATGATACGGGCGCAGACCGCGGCCAAAAAGCTGCTGTCGACGCCGCCGGAAAAGCCGATGGCGACGCGTCCATATGCCAAAAGCAGCTGCTCGAGCGCTGCGAGTTTGTCCTGAAGCTCCTCTGCGGGTGCCGTGGTGTCTAAAATCATGAAACGATCCTTATCGTTGAGTACTCGGTCGAAAACTATAATCCTACCGGGCTGCTTGTCATAAGATTTCTACCTATGTAACGAAAGTGCAATATGCTATATACGTTATATACAAGTTTGTAAAGTGCGGTAGAGTGGCAGTAACGCAATCCGGTGAGGGGACCGATATGATCAAGGCTGTTATTTTTGACATGGACGGAACGCTGGTCGATACCGAGCGTCTGGGCATCAAGGCATGGAAAGCGCCCGCTGCTGAGCTGGGCGTCGCGATTGATGACACGCTGATTCATCAATTTATCGGTCGCACACTGCCCGATGTCATGGACATCCTTGAGGCGCATTGCGGCAGCAGAGAAACCGCCGAGGCGCTCTATCATCGCCACAAGGAGATTCGCGACGAGATGGTCAAGACCGATCTGGAGCTTAAGGCCGGCGCTGCCGAGTGCATAGACGAGCTGCTGGCTGCGGGCTATCACGTGGGCCTTGCAACGTCGTCGCGCCTCGTTACGGCCGAGCGCAACCTTAAGATGGTCGGCCTCTTTGACAAGTTTGAGACGGTGACCTGCGGCGAGGACGTCGCACACGGCAAGCCCGATCCCGAGATGTACCTGCTCGCCTGCGAGCGCGCGGGCTTTGCTCCCGAGGAGTGCGCCGTGGTCGAGGATTCCCGCAACGGCTGCGTCTCGGGCATCACGGCCGGCTGCCACGTCTTTGCCGTTCCCGATATCGTGCCGCTGCCGCAGGACGTGGTGGATGGCTGCGAGGCTGTGCTCGATACGCTGTTCGATCTGGCGGCGGCGGTCAAGGCCGTGCGCTAGCGTTTGCACGCGAGTCGCCATGTCCCGCGCCCAATCCCGCGGGACGGTGGCGGCAACAGCGCCTGCGTGGAGGCGCTGACGCAGTCAGCCCCTCTTATCACGCCAAGATTGCTGTTTTGGCCGATAAGAGGGGCATTGTGCTTTAAGCGACTGGGGCTGCGGCCTTGGTAAGGAGCTGGCGGAGGGTTATGACGTTACAAGTTACTCCAGGAGCCAGTCGATCACGTTGCGCTTGCGGACTCCTTCGTAGTTCGCGTCCGCAAACAGCGTGTCGAGCGTAAGAAGCGTCTTGGGGTAGTTGTCTCGGACCTTCTTAAAGGGGGCCAACTCTCGATTGAGGGTAGTTTCGTCGAGCGTTGTGGCTGAAACCTGAAAATAGGCTGTCTCGTCTGACTTTAGGGCAACAAAATCGATTTCCCCGCCGTCGATATCGCCCACGTAGACGTCGTATCCACGGCGTAGGAGCTCGAGATAAACAACATTTTCGAGGATATGACCGATATCGCTGCTTTGGGTTTTGACGAGAGCGCCTCTAAGTCCAAGGTCAACGGCGTAGTATTTGCCGTTTGTTGAAAGAAGCTGCCGACCGCGCACGTTATAGCGCGGAGCAAAGTACAGCACAAGGCTGTCTGTTAAGCCTTTGAGGTATTTGGCTACGGTTTTCTGGTCGGTTTTGTTGCCGTTGGACGAGAGCGTGTCGGAGATTTTTTTAATCGAGATCCGGTTTCCAATGCTATGGAGTAGGAACTTGGTGATATCGCGCAGGGTCGGGACGTCCGAGACCTTCAGGCGTTCGATAACGTCGCGTATGACGATGGTATCGTAGAGGCTCATAAGATAATCGCGCGCCTGGGGTCCCTGAATACCCGTCTCGGCGATAAAGGGAAAAGAGCCCCGAGTGATGTACTCGTCAAACAACTGCGCGGGAGCCTTTCCGTCATTGGTTTTTGCCGAGCAAAACTCTTTAAAGGATAGGGGCAGCATCTTGAGCTCTACGTAGCGGCCGGAGAGCAAAGTTGCCAGCTCGCTCGAGAGCAGATAAGCGTTGGAACCGGTTATGTAGAGGTCGACATTGTCCTTGATAAAAAGACTGTCGACGGCTTTTTCGAAATGCTCGACGTGCTGTATCTCGTCTAGAAAAACGTAGTTCATCTTATCGGGGACGAGTCTGACGGAAATGTAGTCGTAGAGTGCTCTATACGACGTAAGCGACTCGAACTCCAGGTCTTCAAAGTTGAGGGATATAACCTGGTCGTCTGTGATTCCATGATCGCGCAGGTAGCTACGGTAGATTTCGAATAGCTTTGATTTTCCGGACCTTCGCACGCCCGAAACGACCTTGATGACGTGTGAGTCTTTCCACGAAATGAGCCAGTCGAGGTACTGTTTGCGATCAATCAGATTCATGAAACCCCTTTCTTGGCGAGAAAAAACTGGAGCAAAATCAATACTTATAGGAAATATCTAAAAATATGGAATTGAGTCTATTTTAACAAAAAAGCTAATGAAAAATGGATTACATTCCATAAATATCCGTAGCCGCAGGTCCGGCTAAATGGGGAAGGCCCGTGGGGCCAGCAAAAACGCCGCAGCGGGGCTGTTCCCGTTGCGGCGTTTTTTGTTACAGGTAGGCGCCCAGGTTGATGTCGGTTATTGGGGCCGCGGATGGGCCCGTCGGGTGCTGCTCGGCCTTTTGGGTGCTCATACGTTCGAGCAAGAAGGGGCGCACGAGCTCCTGACGGTTAATGTCCTCGGTGGCCGTGACCGTGGTGACGGTGCGCGCGGCGGAGCCGATGCGGACTCGTTTGGTCTTGGCGGCAGGTTTATCCTCGATTTGCTCCATGAGCAATTGAACGCCCTTGCGGCCAATCTCGTAGCCTGGGGGTGCTACCGTGGTGAGCGGGACCGATCCGCTCCAGGCAAGTGGGTTGCCATCGCAGCCGGCAACAAGAATCTGGCCGGGGACGGAAATGCCCTTGTCGGTCAGCGCCGAGATAACGCCCGAGGCTAATACGTCGGTCAGACCGATGACAAAATCGGGGCTCTCGTCAGCAGGGCGCTCGGCAATCTGGGCACCGATACTGTAGCCGTCGGCTGCGGTATTCCATTCGCCGGCGTCGATGACCTCAATTTTGATATCGGGATGCAGGGCAAGTGCCTTGTGGATGCCAAGGACGCGCAGAGTGAGCTGCATGAATGCTGCTCGACCCACAACGACAATATGGCGTGCGCCGCGGGCGATGGCGAGCTCGGCGATAATGCGCCCCTGTGCCTCGTTGTCGGCGGCCACGTAGTAACCGGGTTCTGAACAATGGACGTCCAGATGGACGATCGGCACGGGCATTTTAGTCATGGCCGGGTGCCAGTCGGGGGACGCCATGGGCTGAACCATGACGCCGGACATCTGCGTGCCCATAAAATAGCGCAGGTAATGGTCCTCGAGAATATCGTCGTTATCGGCATTGGCGATGAGCAGATCGTAGCCGTGCTTGCGGGCCTCGTTGTGGGCGCCGCTGGCGATTTGGAGCGAAAAGCCGTGATCGAGACGGGGGAGCACCAGGCCAAAAGACTTGGTGGCGCCGCCCGCGAGCTGACGAGCGCTTTGGTTGGGCAGGTAGCCCAAGCGATTGATGGTCTCGTTGATGAGCTTGAGGGTCTCGGGGCGCAGCTTTTCGGGGTGGTTGAGCGCGTTGGAAACCGTGCCCAGCGAAACCCCGGCCTCGCGCGCGACGTCGCTGATTTTCACCTTTGCCATAGCGGCCCCTTTGATGCGTTTCAAGTACAAACCAGATTGTAGCATCCCAAACCTACCAAAAAGGGACAGGTTTATTTTGGCAGGTTTTATCTGGGGAAACGCCGTTGCCAGCGCGACCACCACAAAGGTGCCTGTCCCCATTGTGGTGGTTTGGACCGGCTGGACGTGTGTGCATCGGGTGGTATCTAAGTTGAGATACCACATCTGGTATATCAGCTTGCGCCTGCGTGAGTACAATACTCGAACGTTATGCGTCTCAGCGCCCCTTGTGCGTGGACGTCTTGCAGTCACGCGAACGAAGGGATTTATCCTATGTGCGGAATCGTCGGCTACACCGGCTCTGATATTGCAAAGAACATCCTGGTCACGGGCCTCAAGCGCATGGAGTATCGCGGCTATGACTCCTCGGGCGTCGCGCTCGAGGTGGGCGAGGGTGCCGCGGCGCACCTCGACGTCATCCGCCGCGTGGGCAAGGTCGCGGGCTTGGAGAGCGAGCTTTCCAACATTGACAGCGACGCTACCTGCGGTATCGGCCACACCCGTTGGGCCACCCACGGCAGGCCCTCCGTCGTTAACGCTCACCCCCACACCAGCTGCGACGGTCGTATCGCCATCGTCCACAACGGCATCATCGAGAACTTCGCCGAGCTGCGCGAAGAGCTGGAGGGCCGCGGCCACCACTTTAAGAGCGAGACCGATACCGAGGTCTTCGCGCATCTGATCGAAGAGGCTTATGCCGAGACGCACGACCTGATGGCTTCCGTGCGCGAGGCTTGCACCCACGTGGTCGGTGCCTATGGTCTGGCCGCCGTGTGCGCTGACGAGCCCGGCGTGATCGCCGTAGCCCGCAAGGATTCCCCGATTGTGGTCGGCGCGGGCGAGACCGGCGCCTATGTCGCCTCCGACGTCATCGCGCTCATCGACGCCACCCGCGATGTCGTGGTGCTCGAGGACGGTCAGTTTGCCAAGCTCACGCTCGCAGGCGTCGAGTACACCGACGAGGCCGGCAACGTTATCGAGCCCAAGGTCACCCACATCGACTGGGACCTGGACATGGCCGAAAAGGGCGGTTATCCCGACTTTATGCTCAAGGAAATCCACGAGCAGCCGCGCGTCGTGCGCGACACGCTGGTCGGTCGTATGACGCCGGCCGGCGAGCTCGACATCGACGAGCTGGGCCTTTCGCTCGAGGAACTCAACGACATCGACCGCGTCTACGTGATCGCTTGCGGAACCAGCTATCACGCTGGCCTCATTGCCAAGAATCTCATCGAGGGCTGGGCTCGCATCCCCACCGAGGTTGAGGCGGCCAGCGAGTTCCGTTATCGCAATCCCATCATTACGCCGACGACGCTTGTCGTTGCCGTGTCCCAGTCGGGCGAGACAGCCGATACCCTTGCCGCCATTCGCGACGCTCGCATCAAGGGCGCCAAGGTCTTCGGCATCACCAACGTGGTGGGCAGCCCCGTGGCGCGTGAGAGCGACGGCGTCATCTACACCAAGGCCAACAAGGAGATCGCGGTCGCCTCGACCAAGAGCTTCATCGGCCAGGTCGTGAGCCTGACGCTGCTGGCTCTGCTGCTAGCGCAGGTCAAGTACCGCCTGACCACCAAGCAGGCGCGCATGCTGTTCCGCGAGCTTTCCGATACGGCCGAGCAGATCCAGTGGATTCTGGACACGCAGACCGAGGCCGTGCACGAGGCCGCCCTGCTGTGCAAGGACGCGCAGTCCGCACTGTTCGTGGGTCGCGGCATGGGTGCCGCTATTTCCTACGAGGGCGCGCTCAAGCTCAAAGAGGTCAGCTACCTGCACGCCGAGGCATATGCCGCCGGCGAGATGAAGCACGGCCCCATCGCCCTGATCGACCCGGGCTTCCCCGTCATC
Source organism: uncultured Collinsella sp. (assembly GCA_900550415.1). Lineage (GTDB taxonomy): Bacteria > Actinomycetota > Coriobacteriia > Coriobacteriales > Coriobacteriaceae > Collinsella. The sequence continues at coordinate 17,377 of URSO01000013.1, read as the reverse complement.
GCCGTGGCCACCAAGAGCGCCACCTACGACAAGACCGTGTCGAACCTTATGGAGTGCAAGGCGCGCGGCGCCAAGGTCATCGTCGTTGCCACCGAGGGCGACGAGGAGATCAACAAGATCGCCGACTGCATCATCCGCGTGCCAGCAGTCCGCGACGTGCTCAGCCCCATCACGGCGAGCGTCCCGCTGCAGCTGCTCGCCCGCGAGGTGGCCATCCTGCGCGGTTGCGACGTTGACCAACCTCGCAACCTGGCGAAAAGCGTCACGGTAGAGTAGTTGGTTCCGCCGTCCTAACGACCAAGGCCCGGCTCCTGATCAAGACGGAGCCGGGCCTTTTCTGCATTTGCCCAGATAAAACCTGCCAAAATAAACCTGTCCCTTTTTGGCAGGTTAGCGAAGCTTGCTGGTCTCGAAGTACTCGGGGAATTGGTCCAGAACTTCGGTTTGGTTGCGGAACATCATGTGCAGGTGCTTGCTGACCAAAAAGCTCGCTTCGATGGGGTCGCGACCGGCGATAGCGCGGCGAATCTGCTTGTGCTCGTTCACGATGTCCCGATTGTCGAGAACCTGCGTGGCGGCGCGCAGCCAGCGGAAGCGCTCCAGGTCGGCATTGGTCTCTTCGAGCCACGACCACACGGTGCTGCGACATGCGATGCTAAAAATCATGTGATGCATGAGGTTGTCGCTCAAAAAGAAGCCGATGCGATCCTCTTCGGCCATGGCCTTTTCCTGCAGCACGATGGCGCGGTCGAGCTGCTCGATGCCGGCCGACGTGGCGCGCGCACAGCACTCCACAATCACCTGCTTTTCCAGATGCTCGCGGATGTAACAGGCACTCTCGGCAAGGGTGAGGTTGATGGGCGAGACGTAGGTGCCGCTCTGGGGCACGGTGCGCACCAGGCCTTCCTGCGCCAAGCGAACCAAAGCCTCGCGCACGGGCGTGCGCCCCATATCCAGGTCGTCGCAAAGTTGCTTGACGCCCAGCTTTTCGCCCGGCTTGTAGTCCAGGTAGACGATTTTGCGTCGAATGGTGTGGTAGGACTGGTCCTGTAGGCTCGTTTCCTGCTCGCCGACGTGCATCGATTCTTCCATAGCGCCTCGCAACTGTTCTATCAAACTCATATGTCAGTTGTTAATTATGCCGCGAATCAGCTCTCTGCGGTGGGTAATTCGGCTGTTGCCCGAGAACTATTGCGGCATCTTAGTCTGTGTTTGCGCAAGGCTGCGCTCAATGTTGCCGTATCATAAGCCGTCGCAAACGTGAAATAGAAAGAAGGAATCCCATATGCAACTGGCAAATATCGTACGCGAGCGCTGGAAGGGCGTCTTGTTCTGCCTGATCGTCGCTATCCCCGCGACGTTGCTCGGCAAACAGATTGAGGTGGTCGGTGGGCCGGTATTTGCCATCCTCTTTGGCATGGTCCTGGCGCTCGTCTTTCCCAAGAATCGTCGCGAACAGCTCGCCGCCGGCGTCACCTATACGTCCAAAAAAGTCTTGCAGTACGCGGTTATCCTGCTTGGCTTTGGCATGAACCTCTCCCAGATTCTGTCCAAGGGCGCCCAGTCGCTGCCGATTATCGTGGCGACAATCTCGACCTCGCTTGTCATCGCCTTTGTGCTCTGCCGCGTCATGAACGTGCCGAGCAAGATCGCGACGCTTGTGGGTGTGGGCTCGTCGATTTGCGGCGGTTCTGCCATCGCCGCGACCGCACCCGTCATCGATGCCGACGATCGCGAGATTGCCCAGGCTATTTCGGTCATCTTCCTGTTTAACGTTATCGCGGCGCTCGTGTTTCCGACGCTCGGCGGCATGCTCGGGCTGACCAACGAGGGCTTTGGTCTGTTTGCCGGCACCGCCATCAACGACACCTCGTCCGTAACGGCTGCGGCGAGCGCCTGGGACAGCATGCATCCCGGCGCCAATGTGCTCGAGAGCGCCACGGTGGTCAAGCTCACCAGAACGCTGGCCATTATCCCCATCACGTTGGTCCTCGCATGCTGGCAGATGCATCTGGCGCGCAAGGCCGGCGGCGACGCCAAAAGCACGTTCTCGCTTAAACGCGCGTTTCCCATGTTTGTGCTGTTCTTTGTGCTGGCGAGCGTGATCACTACGGTGCTTCAGCTTCCTGTATCCATTACGGCGCCCATCAAGGAGCTTTCGAAGTTCTTTATCGTGATGGCCATGGCGGCTATTGGCTTTAATACCGATATCGTCGAGCTGGTCAAAAAGGGCGGCAAGCCCATCGCGCTGGGCTTTTGCTGCTGGATTGGCATTGCGTGCATGAGTTTGGGAATGCAACACGTGCTGGGAATCTGGTAGAGAAGTAGCCAGTTTGCGTGCTGCGTGCTGGTGAGCGCATTCTCACGGTGGAGCGATAGGAGCTCTTGCGGGTATGGCTTGTCCGCAGGTTTATAAGTCCCGAAGAGCTCTTATCGCCCCGCCAGGATGGCGATGCGGGGCAACACCTATACTCGCAGGACGGCGCTTTCTGCCCTATAGTGTTTGGTGAGCAATATCGTTCAATTTTGAAACACTCGGTCGTGCGACCGTCGGCGGTTGCACGTCGCCGCGGACAGGGGCAAATCATGGATAGCGATGCCAAGCTGAACATCTTGACCGAGGCCCTGGCTGCTGCCGGAGCCTCGGCATTGGCAATCGATGCGCGTGGGGACGTCGCGATCTCGACCATGAATGACGCGGCGCTCGAGCGGGATGTGGCGGCTTTTGTCGCTGAGCGCCTCGACCGTATAGGAGACGGCGCGCGTCTGGTTATGGGGCGTGCGGGTACGCGCCTGAGCCTGACCGTTCGCCCCACCGGCAAAGAGGGCGGGGGCCTTTGGGTCGTCGTGGTCCGCGAGGTGCGCGGCGCCGCGGCGCATGCGGGCATCGAGTGGCTCAACGCCGACGAAGTTGAGGCCCGCTACGAATCGAGTGCGTACGGCATCGTTGAGGGTGCCGCTGCGGTGGCTGCACCGGTTGCCGAGAGCTACGCGCGCGGTGTGCCCCTTATGCTCGAGGGTGAGCTGGGAGCGGGTCAGGTTGAGATCGCCAAGCGCCTCTATCTGGACGGTCCTTTTGCCGATCAGCCCTTTGTTTCCGTCACGCTCGATGAGCTCACCGAGCGCGGTTGGCGCCATGTGCTCAAAAGCGCCGAATCGCCGCTGTTCCAAACGGGGCTGACCCTTTGCATTGAGGGCTGGAATGCGGTTGGCCCTCAGCGCCTTCGCGAGCTGGTCTCCACGATGGCCGACACCGCGTTGGCGACGCGCTGCCATGTGGTGCTGACGGCGAATGACATGCCGGGCGGCGGCGAAAGTGATCAAGCCGCCTTTGTGACCGAGCGTTTCGCCTGTGCGGTGAGCGTGGCGCCGGCAATCGCCGAGCAGGGAGCCGCGTCGACGAAGGCTGCGCGCTATTTGGAATATCTCGCTGATGCATTTGGGACGGCAGCGCCCACGCTGTCTGCCGCGGCGACGAAGACGCTCGATGCTTACCGCTGGCCGCGCAACTATCTGCAGCTCCGCGAGGTCTCGGAACGACTGTATATATTGGTGGGGGCGGGCACGGTGGACCGCGCTGTGGCGGAGGAAGTACTCGCCCAAGAGGACGTGATTAAGACCGCAACCTTTGGCGCCCCGACGCTCGAAAGTGACCTGTATATCCTGCGACCGCTGGCCGATACCGAGCGAGATATCGCGCATCTGGTTGTAGGCCACCTCCACGGCAACCGAACCCGTGCGGCGGAGGTGCTGGGCATAAGCCGCACAACGCTGTGGCGCTTGCTGAAGGACGATGACCGTTGAGCGAGGCGCCCGTGACCGCGCGCGACGCGTGTGCTACAGTCCAAAGCGTTATTGTTTCGATTTGGTTACGGCGTGCGAGGGCATATGGCTGAGACTTCAAAACCGAGCCGCAGAAGGCGGAGTGCCGCGCCGGTCAACCGACGCACGACATCGGTGGCGTGGGGCAAACACGCCTCGGGGTTTGATGGCTCGTTCAAGCGCACTAAATACGGTTATCCTTCGGCAAGCGCTCGCTTGGCCATGCAGGCCGAGTCGTCGCTGTGGGGCCGCAAACGCGTGGTGGGCTCAAAGCTCAAGCACGACGGCACGCTTGGTTACATCAGCCGCGGGGCGGCTCGCCGCAGTGGGCTCAATCCTGCTGGTTGGCATCGCTACGTTCCGATCGCGGTCGTTGTCGCGGTGATTGTCATCGCGCTTGCGGCGCTTGGTTACGCCGGCGGCGGGGCCAATCTGGACGCGATGTTCAAATCGCCCGAACTTGCGCATGTTGGCACGGAGCTTGTTGAAGGCGCACGAGACCAGACGGGTGTGGCACCCCAGCGCGGCATGGTCGCAGCTGCTGCCACCATTGCCGATGCTCAAAAGGACGAGGACGAACAGGGCGACGGCGCCAAAACGACTCACACGAACGAAACGACGACAACTCCATCGGCAAGATAAGTTGCGAGTGGGGCAGCAAATATGGGACGGGGCCTTTCAGCGGGTCCGCCGTTCGGTAGAACGGCGGAACTTCCTACCTGACGTACACCACGTTGTCGCGGCGCGGCTTTGCCTCGGGTAGCGTGTCTTCGGCATAGCCCAGAATGCAGTTGCCGACGCCGCGCAGGCTTCCGTCGGCGGGCAGACCCCACTTGGCCAGCAGTTCCAGTCCCTCGGGTGAGTCAAAGACCTCGTGCGCGCGGTGGATCCAACACGAATCGACGCCCAGCGCATAGGCTGCGTTAAGCAGGTTGCCCATGGCGAGCGAGCCGTCTTCCAGGTGCGTGGGCACGCTGCGGTCGACGAGCACTACCACAACAGTCTTGGCCCCGTAGAAGGGATCGCCATCGCTGCCCATAACTTGGGCGTTGAGCTGCGAGAGACGCTCGACGGTCGCGGGATCGGTAACGGCGACAAACGTTACCGGCTGACGTCCCATGCCGCTCGGCGCGTACTGGCCTGCCTCGATAATGCGTGCGAGCTTTTCTGCCTCGACGGGGCGATCGCTGTAGTTGCGGCAGCTACGGCGATGGATGAGCGCTTCGATGGTCTCCATGGGTTCTCCTAGCGATGACGTTGCAGATGCTCCGTTCTTACCCGTCGTGCCGTAGCCGTAATCGTGCAGAGGGCCCCAAACAGCAATAGCCACCAATCGGAAAAGTCGGCTTGCATAAAACTGCGGCAAGAATGTGAGAAGCTAATGAGATGGTTAAACGTTTTATCCCGTCTACCCTGCGGTTTTTTACCACTTGCCTAAAACATGGGCGCATATCCATTGATAAAGGTTTTACTAAAGGGGTACCAACGTTTATCAATGCGCTGTGGTGGCGCTGGCCCAGGAGGTAACTATCATGTTCCAGGCTGGAGATGTCGTCGAGACTGACTTCGAAGGATTTCTGAAGCTGCTGCGTTCCAAGACGCGAGCTTTCGTGTCGATCAACGATCACGAGTACTACATCACGCACACCGATGGCTATTGGCGTGTTCAGGATTGCGAGGCCCTCAACGATAAGGGCCACTTTACTGATTGCTCCGAGCTGGTCAACACGGTCTGCGAGGTCGTCGAGCTGCCTTGGATCTGCGGCAAGAGCCTGCACGACAGCTTTGCGGGCGCAACGGTCTACGAGGCCGTCGCTGCCTAACGGGCAAATACATCGCTATTCTCGCGTGACCGCTGGCGCTGCCCCCGCGCCGGCGGTCTTTTTCTGCCGATAGGCCATAAAAGTGCAAGCATTTGCGGAGAGCCTGTTGACGATAGTCAAAACTCGGACTAATCTAGAGATACAAAATTGGTCAAAAATCGGACAATCGAATGGTGGGATAGATGAATAGTGCGGTTACGCTGGTCGACTTCGACCGGTTGCTCAATGGACTCGACCATATCTATTCGGAGTTCTCGCGCGCCTGCGGTCTTTCGGACTGCGCTTACTGGATGCTCGTCGATACCAGCACGGCGGGCGGCAGTATTGCCGTAAGCCGCCTGACGAGCGAATGGTTCTACAGCAAGCAGACCATCAACTCGGCCATTAAAACCTTGACGGCGCGGGACTTTGCAACGTTGGAGTTTGCCGAAGGCAGCCGTAAGAACAAGGTTGTGCGTTTGACCGAAGCGGGCATGCGGTTTGCCGAGCGTTATGCGCTGCCGGCACTCAAGGCCGAGCAGCGAGCCTTTGGCGCGCTTGAGCCGTGTGAGCAGCGCGAGATTATGCGCTTGATCGGAAAATTCTCTCAGGTGCTCGGTGAGGAGTGCGAGGCATTTAAGCAGCATATCGCTGCCGAGAGCCAAGCCGAGAATCAAGGTGAGGGGGAGTCGTGCGACTGTTAATGAGGTTTCTGAAGCCCTATCGAGGGCTTGTCGCAGTGACGCTGCTGGTGCTGCTGGTTGATAACGTCGGCACGCTGTTGGTTCCCACGATGCTGGCGAACATGGTCAACACCGGTATCACCACGGGTGATGTCGACTACATTTTGCGCAATGGCCTCTACATGCTTATCGCGACCGGCATGGCCAGCGGCGGCGCGGTGCTGGGCTGCTATCTTTCGGCGCGCTTGGCCGCCAACGTGGCCTGCGATATCCGCAATGCCGTGTACGACAAGTCGCTCGAGCTCGCGGCCAGCGACTTTGAGCGCTTTGGCACCGGATCGATGATCACGCGCTCGCTCAACGACATCAATGTGATTCAGCAGGCCATCCTGCAGACGATCCAGCTGGTGCTGCCGGTGCCGTTCTTGGCCGTCGCGGGCATCATTTTTGCGTGGCTCATCGATCCCGCCATGGGTACGCTGCTGGGCGTGGTGGTTGCGATCGTGCTGGTGGCGGCAGTCTTTACCGTGGCTAACGCCGCGCCAATTTTTATGCGCCTGCAGAGCTTTATCGACCGCATGAACGTGGTGCTGCGCGAGAACATCGTGGGCGTTCGCGTCATCCGCGCTTTTAATAAAGAGCTTCACGAGGAGCAGCGCCTGGACGAGGTGTTTAGCGATTACGCGGACAACGCCATTAAGGTCAACCACCTGTTTGTGGGCCTTGATAGCTCTACCTTCTTTTTGATGAACATTGCCGAGGTGGCGGTGCTGTGGGTGGGCGGCAACCGCGTTGGCGCCCATGCAATGCAGATTGCGAGCATCTCCGCGGTGCTGGAATATGCGCTCCTGATCCTGTTCTTTGTGATGATGGCGCAGATGGTAGTGCTGACGCTGCCGCGCGCCGCGGCATGTCTAAGCCGTGCACAGCAAGTGCTGGAGATTGAGCCGAGCATCGTCGATGGCCAGCGTACGCTTGATGCGGCCGCGTCCGACTCAAAGGACGGGGCTGATGCGGTTGCCGTGTTCGATCATATGTCGTTTCGCTTTGACGACGCCGACGAGGACACGCTGTGCGACCTGAGCTTTGCCTGTCGTCGCGGGCAGACCACCGCGATCGTGGGCTCGACCGGTTCGGGTAAGTCGACGGTGGCAAAGCTCTTGCTGCGTTTTCACGATGCCACGAAGGGCGCCATTCGCCTGGACGGTGTTGACCTGCGCGACCTTTCGCAAGACGAGATTCGCGGGCGCATTGCCTATGTGCCGCAGAAGGCGTGGCTGTTCTCGGGCACCGTGGCAAGCAATCTGCGCTTTGGCAACGAGGACGCGACCGAGGCGGACATGCTTCATGCGCTGCAGGTTGCCCAGAGCACCTTTGTGCTCGATCAACCGCAGGGGCTCGATACCCCGGTTGCCCAGGGCGGTACGAACTTCTCGGGTGGTCAGCGCCAGCGCCTGGCCATTGCTCGCGCGCTCATGAAGCATGCCGATCTATATATCTTCGACGATAGTTTTTCGGCCCTGGACTTTAAGACCGATGCGGCCCTGCGCCATGCGCTGCAGGACGAGACGCGCGACGCCGCGGTGCTCATCATCGCGCAGCGCATCTCGACGATTCTGCACGCCGACCAGATTGTCGTGCTCAAGGATGGCGAGGTCGTGGGCTTGGGCACGCATGGCGAGCTTATGGAAACCTGTGAGGTATACCGCGCCATCGCGGAATCGCAAATGAAGGGAGGTGAGTAGCATGACCGGGGAGCTCAAGAAGCGCAGCGACGCTATCGATGCCGTCGTTGTGGACGCGGTCGAAGCGGTCGAGCAGGCTGCCGCGTCGACCGAGCTGGATGACGTTGCCAAGGCCGCGGCCGAGCGTGAGGCTCGCCGCCAAGCGCTGTACGAGGAAAACGAGCGTGCCGAGGACGAGCGTGCCCGCGCGGAAGCAGAGCGCATGCGCGATGTGGACGACGAGGATGAGGACGAGAAACCCCGCGATACCTGGGCGACGGTGCGCCGCTTGTGGGGCGAGGCCGCCGGCGACCATTGGCGCTTCTACATCGTGTTTGCGAGCATCGTGTTCTACGTCATCTTTAACACCGCCGCGCCGGCATATAGCGCCCATGTTATCGACGAGCTGTGGGGCCATATACAGGTGGCGTTTGCCAGCGGAACCACCTTCAGCATCACCTGGGACCAATGCGGCAAGACCATCTTTGTCTACTTCTTGATCTGGACGGCTGCCGGGTCGTTCTATGCGTTGCAGAGCTTTTTGATGTCGAGTGTGGCCGAGCGACTCAACCTGCGTCTGCGCAACCGCATCGCGCAAAAGCTCAGCCGCCTGCCGCTCGCCTACTTTGACGCACATCGCCCCGGTGAGGTGGTCAGCCGCGCGACCAACGACCTAGACAAGATGTCCGAAAGCATGCAGCGCGGCTTGCTGCAGCTGCTCGTGTCGATTGGTACGGTAGTGGGCGCTGTGAGCGTCATGTTTGTGTTCAGCGTTGAACTTACGCTCGTCTTTTTGGGCTTTACGGCTCTGTCGCTGCTGGTGACCAAGGTGGTTTCGCGCCGTACGCATGATGTGACGGGCGAGCGTCAGGAATGGGTGTCCAAAATCACGAGCGCGGTCGAGGAGGGCTATTCGGGCCGTTTGGTGATTCGCGCATTCAACCGTGAGCACCAGAGCTCTGCCGAGGTGCACGAGGCCTCGGGCGAGCTGGCGCGCGTGAGTACCAAGGCCGACTTTATGATCAACGCCGTCGGACCCGCGGTTCGCTTTATCGGTCGCCTGGCGCAGATCGTGATTGCGCTCGTGGGCTGCAGCATGCTGGTCGCCGGTCACATGACCGTCGGCGTGTTCCAGGCGTTCTTCCAGTTTATCTACGAGGCGTCCGAACCCATGACGCAGCTGTCGTTCACTTTCAACTCGCTGCAGAGCGCGCTGGCGAGTGCGGAGCGCGTGTTCGACCTGCTCGATGAGCCCGAGATGGAGGCCGATCCGCAGCCGGGCGAGGCTGCCAATCTGCCGGGTCGCGTGGAGGGCCGCGTCGCTTTTGAGCGTGTGCGCTTTGGCTACACGCCCGAAAAGCCGCTCATGCGCAACGTGTCGTTTACCGCCGAACCGGGTCAGAAGATTGCGGTGGTGGGAACCACGGGTGCGGGTAAGACCACGCTCATCAACCTGCTCATGCGCTTCTACGAGATTGACGGCGGCCGCATTACGCTCGACGGTGTGGATACGCGCCTCATGAACCGCGGTGAGTTACGTCAGCAGTTTGGCATGGTGCTGCAGGACGCCTGGCTGTTCGACGGCACGATTGCCGAAAACATCGCCTACGGCTGCCCCGAGGCAACGCGCGACGAGATCGTGGCTGCCGCCCGCGCCGCGCAGGTCGACTTCTTTGTGCGCACCATGCCGCAGGGCTACGACACGCGCGTGGCCAATGATGCCGAAAGCATCAGCCAGGGCCAGCGTCAGCTGCTGACCATTGCGCGCGTGCTGCTCAACAACCCGGCGATTCTCATCTTGGACGAGGCGACGTCGAGCGTGGACACGCGTACCGAGCTTGCCATCGGCCGTGCCATGGACGCGCTCATGCATGGGCGCACGAGCTTTGTGATCGCGCATCGCCTGTCGACGATCGTGGACGCCGACCTGATCTTGGTCATGGATCACGGCAACATTATCGAGCAAGGCACGCATAAGGAACTGCTGGCTGCCGAGGGTGCTTACGCCGACCTCTACCTAAGCCAGTTCGCATAAGGTGACAAAGGGACAGTCCCACATGTCACATCGAAAAGAAGGCGCGCCGGGGGCGGATTCCCTGGCGCGCCTTTTGTGTTGGCGTTCATGCTGTGGCGGTTGCCCGCGGCCCTAACGCTCGTCCACGAGCTTGGCGACGAGGGCTTTGAGCTCGGCCACCTCTCGCTCGAGTTCCTTGACGCGACGGGCGTTTTCGGTGATGCCCTGGCGGTTGAGGGCGCTCTGCTCGGCGGCATCGTCGGGCATGTACTCGCGGTGCTGCTTGGCGTCGAAGCTCTCCTCGAACACGCGGCAGCCGTTGCGCTTGATGATGCGCCCGGGCACGCCCACGACGGTGCAGTTGTCGGGCACGTCCTTGACAACGACCGAGTTGCCGCCGATCTTGACGTTGTTGCCGATGCGGATGTTGCCAAGCACCTTGGCGCCCGTGCCCACGGTGACATTGTTGCCCAGGGTGGGGTGGCGTTTGCCGGTCTCGTTGCCGGTGCCGCCGAGCGTGACGCCCTGGTAGAGCACACAGTTGTCGCCCACGATGGTGGTCTCGCCGATGACGACGCCCATGGCGTGGTCGATAAAGAAGTGCTTGCCAATCTGCGCGGCAGGGTGAATCTCGACGCCGGTGATATGGCGGGTGAGCTGCGAGAGCACACGGGCGAGCGATCGATGGCCGTGTTCCCACAGCCAGTGCTCGGGCACATGATTCCACTTGGCGTGAAGACCGGGGTACGAAAGAAAAATGACCAGACCGTTTTGCGCGGCGGGGTCCTGCGCCTGGACGGTCTTGATGTCCTCGCGAATGGTATTGATAAAGCTCACCGGCCGCCCTCCCTTAGCGCCAAGGCAATGCGATTCAATAAAGTATAGCGATTCGCTAGGGATTAGGAAGAACAATCTTGGCGGCTTTGCGCGACAGGTGTCAGTTATGCAAACTTGCTGGTAATGGAGTCATGCTTTTGTGGGGTTGCGCACGAGGGGGCGCCGCAACCGTATACTGGTCAACTTGGACGTATCCGCGCCCACAACTGAGAGGTTTTACTTCATGGGTTTCATCAATTTCATTGCCGAGCTGCTTAAGGATCCGCGCACTGCGATCGCCAGCTGGATCGCCGCCGGCCCGCTTATGGCCTACGGCTGCGTGTTCCTGATTATCTTTATCGAGACGGGTGTGGTGTTCTTCCCGTTCCTTCCCGGCGATTCGCTGCTGTTTGCCTCGGGCTTTTTTGCCCACAACGGCGGCTTTAACATCGTGGCGCTTTTGGCCACCGCATGGGCCGCAGCCATCCTGGGCGATCAGTGCAACTTTATGATCGGTCACTTCTTTGGCAAAAAGATCATCGCCTCGGGCAAGGTCAAGGCCATGACGCCCGAGCGCATTAAAAAGTCCGAGGACTTCTTGGACAAGTGGGGTCACCTGGCCATCTTCCTGGGTCGCTTCTTCCCGTTCATCCGCACCTTTGTGCCTTTTATCGCCGGCATGGGCGGCATGCACTGGCGCAACTTTGTGATCTTTAACGTGCTGGGTGGCATTACCTGGTCGACGGTCTTTACGCTGCTGGGCTACTTCTTTGGCGGCATCCCCTTTGTGCAGGAGCACTTTGAGCTGCTGATTATCGGCATCGTCGCCGTGTCGATCATCCCGACTGTGGTCGGTCTGGTTAAGGCTAAGCTGGGCAAAAAGAACGCGTAGCTCGAGCCAGCGCGCAAACCGTGCCGTTGAGGCCCGTCACCGCTTATGGTGGCGGGCCTCTTTAGTTTCGGTCAAATGAAAATACTTTACTTAGTTAAAGAAAAACGTTTTATCCGACGCGTACGGGGAGTACAATCTCGTGCATGCGAATCGACGTGCCATCGGCTTTGATGCTGCTCGCGTGTCCCGTCCGGCTCTACGCTCCGGGCGTGCGACGTTGCGACGCGGTCGGCCTCGGTCCTTGCGTGCGAGTTCGCGAGTATGCAACTGTGTATGTAAGGAGCGACATATGACTGTCGAGAAGAAGGATATCGATTGGGGTAGCCTCGGCTTTGGCTACATGAAGACCGATTACAGCTACGAGGCTCATTGGAAGGATGGCGAGTGGGACGAGGGTGGCCTGACCACCGACCACACCCTGCATGTCTCCGAGTGCGGCGGCATCTTCCATTACTGCCAGGAGGTCTTTGAGGGCCTGAAGGCCTACACCGCCGAGGACGGCAGCATCGTCTGTTTCCGTCCCGACATGAACGCTGAGCGTATGTACAACTCTGCGCAGCGCCTCGAGATGCCCCCGTTCCCCAAGGACAAGTTTGTCGAGGCCGTCAAGCAGGTCGTCTCTGCCAACGCCGCCTGGGTTCCGCCTTTCGGCTCCGGCGCGACCCTGTACGTGCGTCCGTTTATGATCGGCTCCGGTGACGTGATCGGCGTGGCTCCCGCTCCTGAGTACACGTTCCGCATTCTCGTGACTCCGGTCGGTCCGTACTTTAAGGGTGGCCTCAAGCCCGTCAAGCTGCGCGTTTCCGAGTACGACCGCGCTGCACCGCACGGCACCGGCAACATCAAGGCCGGCCTCAACTACGCCATGTCTCTTAAGCCCACGATGGAGGCTCACCGCGGGGGCTATGCCGAGAACCTGTATCTCGACTCCGAGTCCCGTACCTATGTCGAGGAGACCGGTGGCGCGAACGTTCTGTTTGTGAAGGAGGACGGCACCCTCGTCGTTCCGCAGTCGCACACCGACTCCATCCTGCCCTCCATCACCCGCCGCTCGCTCGTTCAGGTTGCTCAGGACCTGGGCATGACCGTCGACCAGCGTCCCGTCGAGTGGGCCGAGGTCAAGGCCGGCACCTTCGTTGAGTGCGGCCTGTGCGGCACCGCTGCCGTCATCTCCCCGGTGGGCGAGATCGACAACAAGGTTTATGGTGCCGACGAGACCGTGACCTTCCCGGCTGGCTACACCGAGATCGGCCCTGTGATGAAGAAGCTCCGCGAGACCCTGACTGGTATCCAGTCCGGTGCTGTAGAGGATAAGCACAACTGGGTTTACACCGTCGCGTAATTTGTCTTAGCTGTCCGGCCCGAGGGCGACCTTCCTTTCCGGCGCGTCCTCGGACATGAAAGAACCCCCGCTGCGCACTTCGTGCGGCGGAGGTTCTTTCGTCCTGCGGAGTGCGCCGGGAGGGAAGGCCGCGCTTTTGTTTTGGTTCGCGCCATGTGGGGGTGGTGGCGACGTGCATTTTTGCGAGTATTCTGCAATCGAAGGCCCCTGCATACCGACCTCGGGCAAAAAATCGGGATTTCTCGATGTTTTCTACGAATGATGGGCGGGGTTATGGGCTGGCAGCGTTTGATTTGCAGGGATATTCGCGGTCTTTGGCATTTATCGTGCCGCCCGAAGCTCTTGGTTATGTTGAATACTCCTAAAAATGCACGGCGCTTAGAGGGGGACCTTCGCGAAAAAGGAAACCGCCCATCGAAGTATGCATTCGACGGGGCGGTTTATGCATATAGCCGATTTAGGATGCGCTGCCAAACTACTAGAACTTGACGGTCGGGGCCTGGCGGGCTGCTTCGGCGGCCTCGAAGCCCTGGCGCTCCTTAAACTGGAAGATACCGGCAAAGATGACAGCCGGGAACGTCTGAATGGCGTTGTTGTAGCTGAGCACGCAGTCGTTGTAGCTCTGGCGTGCATAGCTAATCTTGTTCTCGGTATCCTCGAGCGACGCCTGCAGCTGCGTAAAGTTGGTGTTTGCCTTAAGATCGGGATAGGCCTCGGCTACGGCGAAGAGCTGGCGCAGCGCACCGGTCAGCACGTTGTCGGCTTCCATTTTGGCCTCGGGCGTGGTGGCCTTGACGGCGGTGTTGCGCGCGCTGATCACGGCGGAGAGCGTCTCCTGCTCGTGCTTGGCGTAGCCCTTGACGGTCTCGACCAGGTTGGGGATCAGGTCGTTGCGGCGCTGCAGCTGCGTGTCGATGTTCTGCCAGGCGTTATCGATGCGGTTACGCTTGGTGACCATGTTGTTGTAGATGCCGGCGATGGCGCAGACAATCACAATGACAACAACGATGCCGATGATGACGGTAATCATGATGTCTCCGTTTCGAATGGCCGCGGCGGCATGCGCCAGCTGCCGTTGGTATAACGCTACTAGTATACCCGCAACGTTTTGCCGTGCCGAACTTTCCGGTAAGCGTTATGTTTTCGGCGGGGTTGGCACCGGGGAAAAGCGCGCGAGGTACAGGTGTAAGATATGCGACAGATTGTCGAGTGTTGTCTTTGCCCTGAGGATGGCGATACCAGTGGACCTTCGCATTAAGAAAACCTACCGCGCCCTGTTCGATGCCTTCACCGAACTTCTCGAGGAGCATCGTTTTGAGGACCTGACGGTTGCCATGCTGTGCGACCGCGCCATGATTCGCCGCACGACGTTCTACAAGCACTTTCGCGACAAGAACGATTACTTTGCCTTTTATATCGATGAGCTTATGTCGGGCTTGCCGCAAAAACAGCCCGATGAGGCCGGCGCAGTGTCTGCCGAGGACGTGCGCGCGCTTCGACACGCGATTTTGGACGATGCCATGGATTTGATTTTGGCGCACGAGCAGCTCATGGATAACATTTTGGCAAGCAGCATGTCGGGCATGTTGACCAACGTTATTTGCGACCGCATTGCCCGCTCCATCCGCGAGCGTGTGATGAACGTGCTTGCCGAGGATGCCCTGGCCCCCGTGTCACTCGAGACGACGTCTGAGTTTGTCGCCGGCGGTATTATTCGACTTTTCACGATATGGTGGGAATCGGGCCACGATCTTGAGCGTCGACCTGAGATAGCCGACGTGGTCGATGCACTGTTTGAGCGGACCATGACACCGGTGAATCACTAAAGTGGCGGAGAGAGGGGGATTCGAACCCCCGGAACGCTCTCGCGCTCAACGGTTTTCAAGACCGCCGCATTCAACCGCTCTGCCATCTCTCCGTGAGTCGTAATGATAGCATCGTTTTGAATTTGCAACAGGGAAGGCGAACGATGACGATCACCGAAATCGACGAGAAGTTCATGCGCGAGGCGCTGGCGGAGGCTCGCGCCGCCGCTGCGGTAGGCGAGGTACCCATCGGAGCCGTAGTGGTGCGCGACGGCGAGATCGTCGCGCGGGCGCACAATCGGCGCGAGCTCGACCAGGATCCTTCGGCTCATGCAGAGTTCGCGGCCCTGTGCGCTGCCGCTCGGTCGCTCGGTCGCTGGCGCCTTTCCGATTGCACGGTCTACGTGACGCTCGAGCCATGCTGCATGTGTGCGGGGCTTATGGTTAACGCGCGCGTGGGGCGCTGCGTGTATGGCGCGGCTGATGCCAAGGCGGGCGCGCTGGGTTCGCTGTATGACCTCAATGCCGATTCGCGCCTGAACCATCGGTTTAATGTGACCGCCGGCGTGCTGGCGGATGAGTGTCGTGAGGTGTTGAGCGGCTATTTTAGTGGGCTGCGTGGCGCCGATGGTGCTGGCTGCGGTCGCGGGGCCGATTTTGAGGCGCATGCCGCTCATGCCGAGGCGCTTGCGTGTGCCGAAGATATTGCCGTTGAGGCGGTCGATTTTGGTGCCGCGTGCCGCCGGCCCCGCCGTGTGCTGCTGGCGATCGACTCCTTTAAGGGTAGCGTTTCGAGTGCACAGGCGGAGGCGGCGGTTGCCGAAGGCGTGCGCCGTGTGTGGTCCGATGTCCAGGTGGCCGCATTGCCGCTGGCAGATGGCGGCGAGGGAACGCTCGATGCCGTTGCCGCGTGCGGCGGTGAGATAGTGACCTGCGAGGTGGCAGGTCCCTTGGGCAAGCGTGTGCCTGCCCGGATGCTGGTTGATGTCGAGCGCGAGTCCGCGGTCATCGAGATGGCCGAGGCGGCCGGCATTGGGTATTCGCCTTGCACGGAGTCGGCGGCGTTGGCGGCCACAACCTATGGCGTGGGCGAGCTCATGCTTCGCGCGGTTCGCGCGGGCGCAAAGACACTCTATATTGGTCTGGGCGGCAGTGCCACCAACGATGGTGGCGCCGGTATGCTGCAGGCGCTTGGCGCCCGCCTGGTCGATGAGTGTGGCTGCAATATCGCGCCGGGGCTCGCGGGCCTTGAACACGTGGCGAGTATCGATTTGGCACCGGCGCTTCGGGCACTGAATGGCGCGCGTGTCGTGGTGCTTTCCGATGTCGAGAATCCGCTCGTGGGACGTCGCGGGGCACTTGCGGTGTTTGGCGGGCAAAAGGGCCTGCCGACAGACGATGTCGAAACACTGGGCGGGTACGACGGCTGGATGGTCGGCTACGGTCGCCTGCTCGATACGGCGATTGCCGAGGCTCGGGCTCGGGGATTGCTGCGCGTGCCCGAGGGCGCGCGGACGTTTGGCTCGGTGCTCGGCGTGCCCGGCGCCGGTGCTGCTGGCGGTCTGGGCGCCGCGCTGCTAGCACTCGGTGCAGAGCTATGCTCGGGCGTGGAGACGGTGCTCGACCTCGTGGGGTTTGACGAGCGCGTGCGCGATGTCGATCTGGTCATAACGGGCGAGGGCAACATGGATGAGCAGTCTGCCGCCGGCAAGGCGCCGGTGGGTGTGGCCCGCCGCGCCAAGCGATATGGCAAGCCGGTGGCCGCTGTCGTGGGCGGTCGCGCCGACTATCTGGACGCGGTGTATGGGCAGGGCATCGACTTGGTGCTTCCGATCTGCCGCAAGCCCATGCCCCTCGACCAGGCGCTCGGTGTGCAAGAGGCCACAACCAACCTCATCTGCGCCGGCGAGGCAGCTGCCCAAGCCTATGACCTCGCTCGCCTCTAAAACCCATCCCCTCGATAAGTTGCGGTGAAATACGGAGTGTTTTTGCCTTTAAGGTGCCAATTCAGTCCGTATTCCACCGCAACTTCGTGAATGGTCATGCGAGGCTGGTCGCCTTGGGCCTTGGGTCGGACCGTCCGCCACGAAATGCGGCCATCTACTACGTTTAACCGACCACCCTCGACCATCTCGGAATTTGCAAAAATAAAACCGCAGGTAGAGAGCTTGCCGGTTTTCGAAAAAACCGGCTATGGTTGACCCCTGCGGCCTAAACGTAGTAGATAGGCCACTTTCGTGGCACAGCGTCAGACCAGTCTTTTTGGAACGGGGCTATTATGACTACTTGCCGATTCGATTGCCCGAGTAGTCAAAAAAGCTTCGTCCCAAATTAGCTACCTTGCCCCATCGGGCGGGAGCGGGTAAGATATATCGAGCGCGCTTTTTTGCGCGGTTTTCCAAACCGCGCAATGTTCGACGCTGCGCGCCACCCAGAGCGACAATTTGTCATTCAAAAGGCAAGGCATAGACCTTCCG
>URSO01000012.1 GCA_900550415.1 uncultured Collinsella sp. | reverse complement strand
GCCTCGCGGCCTCCCCCTTTTTTGCGTTAAAGACACGTTGTGCTTTGGGACCTAGCTCCCTCTTATGCGCTCTTACTGTTTGGCTGTATTTTGAGCCCTTCTAGTGTATTTGAGCGATAATTACTCGCATTGGCGTTAGGGAGGGCTTGATGTTTACCGTATTTGTCTTGGGCAATATTGCTTCGGGTAAGTCGACTGCCTGCCGCTATTTCGAATCTCGTGGCGCTATGCTTATCGATCTGGATGAGCTTGCAAAATCGCTGTATGTTCCGGGCTCTGATATCGTCAATGCTCTCGCGGATGAATTCGGTTGGGACATTTTGGATGAGGAAGGCGCCATTCGCCGCAGCATCCTCGCTTCTCGAGCTTTCGCTTCTCCTGATTCGGTCGCACGGCTCAATGGTATCGTGCATCCCGTTCTCATTGAACAGCTTTCGCTTAGGATTCTCGATCCGGTTTGTTGTACGGTTTCGTCTCCCCGTTATCCCTTTGCGGTAGTCGAGGTTTCTGCTCCGACTGGTTTTGAGGATGCATTTGGCTTGGCTGATGAAATTCTGGTCATCAGCGCTCCTTTGTCAGTTCGTCGCGAGCGTGCTATTCAACGTGGCATGGTGCCATCTGATTTCGATGCCCGTTCTGCTTGCCAGCCCGATGAGTCTGCGCTGTGCGATCTTGCCACAACGGTTATTGATAATGCGGCAGGCGATAACTCGCTCTTTGAACAACTGGATGCATGGCTTGCGCGCCATGGGTTCGTGGATGTTGTGGATAAGGAGGAGGCTAATGCCTAAGACACGTTTCCTTACTTGGTATCGCCTTATACCGCTGGCTGCCGTTTTTGTCTTTGGCCTTATCTCATTCGTTTACTCGTATGCTCCTGCTGCTTTCTTTAAACCGCTGTATCCGATTGACTACGAGGCGTATGTAAAGCAATCCAGCATTTCGCATAATTTGGATCCGTATTTGGTGTGCGCTGTCATTAAGTCTGAATCGAATTGGGATCCCGAGGCCGAGTCGAATCAAGGTGCTCAGGGATTGATGCAGCTGATGCCCGAGACTGCCCAGGATATGATCGCCAAGGGCCTTGTCGACGGTGGCGAGTTTTCGGTCGACAACCTTAACGATCCGGCAGCGAATATCGAGTTTGGCTGTGCGTATCTTTCGTATCTTCTAGCGTATTTTAACGGGTCGACTGACAGTGCCATTGCCGCCTATAACGCCGGCATGGGCAATGTCGACGGATGGGCGCAGCAGAGTACGTCGCTTCATAATGCAATTACCTTTCCCGAGACGCAGGCGTATCTGATTCGTGTCAATAATGCCTGGGTTCGCTACAAGACCCTCTATCCCGATCGGTTCGTATAGGACTATGCCTGCCGCCTGCGTATACTGCAGATATATGAGTTAGGAGTATCCATGGCGGAATTTGAAGTAGAACGCGTTGGTGGTGAACTTAAGCGCTTTGGCGTTGAAGGCTCTGACGTGCCGTTTAAGGTCGTGTCTCCCTATGACCCTGCAGGCTCTCAGCCTAAAGCCATTGAGTTGCTTGTGCAGGGTGTGAGGGACGGAGACCGCTATCAGGTTTTGCTGGGCGTGACTGGTTCGGGCAAGACCTTCACGATGGCAAAGACTATTGAGGCCCTGGGAAAGCCGACGCTGGTCATGGCTCCGAATAAAACGCTCGCCGCTCAGCTTGCGAGCGAGCTCAAAGAGTTCTTTCCCAACAACGCTGTGGTCTACTTCGTCTCGTACTATGACTACTATCAGCCCGAGGCGTATGTGCCGCAAAGCGATACATATATCGAGAAAGACTCCTCGATTAACGAAGAGGTCGAGATGCTGCGACATCAGGCGACCGCATCGCTGCTCTCTCGACGAGATGTGATCGTCGTCGCATCGGTCTCGTGTATCTATGGCATTGGCTCTCCTGAGGACTATGCGGGCCTAGCCCCGAACGTCGACAAGAAGGTGCCGCTCGAGCGCGATGACTTTATCCATGCACTTATCGACATTCAATATGATCGCAATGACTATGACCTTGCACGCGGCACGTTCCGCGTGCGCGGCGATGTTGTCGACGTGTATCCGCCTTATGCCGAGCATCCGTTGCGGTTTGAGTTCTTTGGTGACGAGGTCGAACTGATTGCCGAGATCGATGAGGTCACCGGCGAAATGCTGCGTGAGTACGAAGCAATTCCTGTGTGGCCGGCCTCGCACTATGTGACCGAGAAGCCGAAGGTCAAGGCGGCTCTGAAATCGATCAGCGAAGAGTGCGAGAAGCGCGTGGCGGAGCTCAAGGCGACCGACAAGTTGCTCGAGGCGCAGCGTCTGCAGCAGCGCACCGATTATGATCTTGAGATGCTCGAGACGATGGGCTTTTGCAACGGCATCGAGAACTACTCACGTCATCTGGACGGTCGCAAGCCGGGTGAGCCGCCGTTTACCCTGATCGATTACTTTCCTAAGGACATGCTCTGCATCATCGATGAGAGCCATGTGACGGTGCCGCAGATTCGCGGCATGCACGAAGGTGACCGCTCGCGTAAGGTGACGCTGGTGGAGCATGGTTTTCGCCTGCCCTCGGCGCTCGATAACCGCCCGCTTCGTTTCGATGAGTTTGAGGCAAGGATCCCCCAGTTTATCTATGTTTCGGCCACGCCGGGTGACTATGAGCTGCGGGTGAGCCAGAACGACGTTGAGCAGATTATTCGTCCGACCGGTCTGCTCGACCCCAAGATCGATGTGCGTCCGGTTCGTGGGCAGATTGACGATCTTGAGGACGAGATTCGCGAGCGCGTTGCCCGCAAAGAGCGCGTGCTGGTGACCACGCTCACCAAGCGCATGGCCGAGGACCTGACCGACCACCTGCTTGATGCCGGCATTAAGGTCAACTACATGCACTCCGATACAGCGACGATGGACCGTGTCGAGATCCTGCGAACGCTGCGCGAGGGAAAGATTGATGTTCTCGTTGGCATCAACCTGCTCCGCGAGGGTCTAGACCTTCCCGAGGTCTCGCTGGTGGCAATTCTCGACGCTGACAAGGAAGGCTTCTTGCGCAACCGCCGTTCGTTGATTCAGACGATTGGCCGCGCGGCCCGTAACGCCGACGGCGAGGTCATCATGTATGCCGACGTTGTGACCGATTCGATGAAAGAAGCCATCGAGGAGACGCAGCGCCGTCGCGAGATTCAGATGGCATATAACGAAGAGCATGGCATTGTGCCCAAGACGGTCCGCAAGGCCATTAACGACATTTCGAGCTTTATTGCCGAGGCCGAAAAGACTGTGGGCTCGAAGGGACGCTCGAGAGGCGATTCACTGGGTCACGGTGCGTTCTATACACCCGACGAAAACGGCGAGGGCGCCGCGCCGGAGACGTCGGCACCCGAGCAGACGCCTGCCGAGCAGCTGGAAGGGCTACCGCACGACGAGCTCGTGCGGATCGTCGAGACCATGGAGGAAGACATGCGTAACGCCTCCGCCGCCATGGACTTTGAGGAGGCGGCGCGCCTGCGCGATGCCGTCGTTCAGATTCGGGCGATGCTCGAGGGTGCGTCTGAGGACGAGACGATCGAGCGCTTACGTTCGCAGGCCCGCAAGGGTTCCACGTTCGCATCGGGCAGAAAACGCCAGGGTGCACGGTTTAAGAAATAGCGAACAGGCCCCGAGTTCCCTGTGGAGCTCGGGGCCTGTATCCTTTGCGCGCTGGAATTCGTGCGCTAGAGGTCAGCGATCAGGGCTTCGGCACAACGGATGCCGTCGGTGGCCGCGCTCATGATGCCGCCGGCATATCCAGCTCCTTCACCACAAGGGTAGAGGCCCGGGGTCGACACGGCATGGCACGCTCGGTCTCGGGTGACGGTAACCGGTGAGCTCGAACGAGTCTCCACACCGGTAAGAACGGCATCGGGGCGGTCGTAGCCTCGTAGCTTTTTTCCGAGTAGGGGAAGTCCCAGGCGGAGCGACTCGACGATATGCTGCGGGAGGGCATCGTCGATCGCCGTCCAGGTCACGCCAAGTGGATAGGTTGGTTTTACCTTTCCGGGTGCCGTGCTGGCGCGTCCTGCGAGGAAATCTCCGACGAGCTGTGCCGGTGCGTTCCAGTTGGATCCGCCCAGGCGATAGGCAGCCGCCTCGCAGGCACGCTGGAGCTCGATGCCGGCGAGCGGGTCATCGTTGGGAAGGTCCTCAGGCGTGACGTTAACGAGCAGAGCGGCATTTGCGTTGCGTCCGTCGCGGGCATTGAGACTGGCCCCGTTGACGCACAGATGGCACGGTTCCGAAGAGGCGGCAACAACCTGTCCGCCGGGGCACATGCAAAACGAGAACACGCTGCGGCCGTTGGGAAGATGGGCAACAAGTTTGTAAGGGGCCGCCCCGAGCGCTGGATGTCCCGCCGAGGCTCCATATTGGGCTCGGTCGATGTCGCGCTGCGGATGCTCGATGCGAACGCCCATGGCAAAGGTCTTTTGTGCGAGGGTCACGTTGTGGTCCTTAAGGAGCTCAAAAATATCGCGAGCAGAATGCCCGCAGGCGAGGATGAGGTGCTTTGTCTCGATTGGCTCGCAAGCGGCGTCTTGGGACGATTGGACATCAATACCGGTGATGGCGCCAGACACGTCGATGCGAATGTCGACGAGCCTCGTTCGATAACGGACGACACCTCCGAGCTGCTCGATGCGCTGGGATATAGCGGTGACAACCTTGGGAAGGATGTCGGAGCCAATGTGCGGCTTGGCATCCCACAGAATATCGCGGGGTGCACCCGCCTCGACGAAGGTTCCGAGGATAAGGCGATGGGCGGGATTTTTGGTTCCCGTATTGAGCTTGCCGTCCGAGAAGGTTCCCGCGCCGCCCAGGCCAAACTGGATATTGCTCTCGGGGTCGAGGATGCGCTCCTTTAGAAAGAGGTCGATCGCCTGCGAGCGGCGAAATGCCGGGTCGCCGCGCTCGATGAGCAAGGGCTTAAGACCTGCTTCGGCGAGCGTAAGCGCAGCGAAAAGGCCGGCACATCCGGCGCCGACAACGACGGGGCGTTCTTTGGGTGCGCCGGAAACGGGGGAGGGGAATGAAGGCCCATCGTCTTCTATCGCGCGTACGCGCGAGCGGTCGCGCTCGGCAACGTTGCCGACCGCTTCTCGCTCGAGGTGGGGACTAGTCAGCTCAACACGAAAGCTCAGGATAAAATGGACGTCTCGTTTTTTGCGAGCGTCGATTGACTTGCGGTGGAGCTCGATGGACTTGATCTCGGAGTCCTTGCAACGTAGGACGCGCTTGGCGACTTGCTTGCCAACAATGAGGCAGGCATTTTCATCGCCGGCTTCATCGAGCGACGCGTTGACTTGGGTGATTTCGATCATCGAGGTCTCCTTAGAGGCAAGAAAGAGGCCGTCCGGTATCCCAGACGGCCCGAATGCGTTTTTGATTATAGACTGCGTGGCTACAGGCTGCTTGCAGCGCGAATGCCCGAGAGCCAGGCCCACGCAAGGTTAAAGCCTCCACAATCGGCGTCGATGTCGAGCGCTTCTCCGCAGACGTAAAGCGGGGCGTCGACAACGCTGCGCGCGCGTAGACTGGGTGTTGAGATGCTCTCGACAGATACGCCACCACGCGTGACCTGCGCAGAGCGCTCCTCGGCTGTTCCCTCGACGAGCAACTTAAAGTGTTTGAGGATCGAGACCAGGTGGATGACATCATTGGAGCCTGGATGGCACTGCTCGAACGCTGTGCAGACGACGCGGGAGAGTTGCGGGGCGAGCATGCCGTCGAGCCAACGGGGATTGCGGGGCGAAAAGCTATCGAGCAGCTCAACGCGCCGGTTGAGCGTATCGAGCAATTCGTCTTTGGAGAGGTCGGGGAAAACGTCGAGCAGGATCGTATCGCCGCGCTGGATACGACGGGAGAGGTTGAAGACAGCGACGCCCGAGATGCCGAAGGTTCGAAACAGCACTTCACCGTCTTCGTGCCAGATCTCACTATGGTTACGGGCGAGCGTCAAGCGGGCGCGGACGCGCAGGCCATCCAACGTCTTGAGTGCTGCCCGACCGCCAACGACCGTTGCCGAAACGGGGCAGAGGATGGGGCGCAGCGAAGTGAGGGGGAGGCGAAACGTATCGGCGATACCGGTGGGGCTGCCGCCCGTGGCGATAATTACGGCATGTGCCTGCAGGGTCTCGTTCTTGCGAGGGACATCGACGAGCGCTTTCCGAAGCGAGCGGAGCTCCGATTTTCGGTCGTCGTGCCTTTTTGCCTTGAGCGCCCGCGCTGGACGGTCTATTTGGAGTACCCAGCCTTCGGAAGCTTCGTGCGCCGAGGCAATGTTGGCTCCGCAGATTAAGGTGATACCTAGGCGGTCGCAAACGTTGAGAAGCGCGTCGCGAACCGATTCGGCGCGAAGGGAGCGCGGGTACAGTCGGCCTTCCTCGGAGGTTGTCATGATGCCCAGCGAGGAGAAGAAACCCATAAGCTCTTGTTCGGGCTGGGGGCCCATGACGGATTCAACGAATGCGGGGTGGTTATACCGCTGAGGATCAATCGATTCGTTGGAGAGGTTGCAGCGGCCGTTACCGGTCGCAAGGAGCTTAAGGCCGCAGGCGACATCGCGCTCAACGATGCAGACGCTTTTGCCAGCGCGTGCAGCCGTAATGGCAGCGGCGAGGCCTGAAGCCCCGCCGCCGATTACCAGGACGTCATAGAAGGCGCTCGCGTTCACTTAGGCCTCGTCGGTCTCGTGCGGGGTAATTGCCTCGACGGCAGAGACTGCCTTGGGCAACATGCCATCGGGCAGCGCGGTCTCGACCTCGCCCTTATCGCAGGCCTCGGCGAGTGCCGGATTAATGGGAAGCTGGCCCAAGATGTCGAGGTTATAGCGATCTGCGACCTCGGGGAGCTTGCTCTTGCCAAAGACCTCAATCTTCTTGCCGCAGTCGGGGCACTCAATATAGCTCATGTTCTCGACAATGCCCAGAATGGGGACGTTCATCTTCTCGGCCATGTTGACCGCTTTGGCGACGATCATCGAGACCAGATCCTGCGGGCTCGTGACGACGACGATGCCGTCGACGGGCAGCGACTGGAAGACGGTGAGCGCGACGTCGCCTGTTCCCGGAGGCATGTCGACCAGCAGGTAGTCGATGGGGCCCCACGAGGTCTCGCTCCAGAACTGCCTAATGGCGCCTGCGATGACCGGACCGCGCCAAAGGACGGGGTCGGTCTCGTTTTGGAGCAGCAGGTTGGAGCTCATGACCTTGACGCCGTGCTCGGAGATTTCGGGCAGCATAAGGTTGCCAAGGGCATGGACGTGGCGTCCGCTCATACCGAACATCTTGGGGATGGAGGGACCGGTAATGTCAGCATCGAGAACGCCGACCTTGTGACCGTGGCGGGCGAGCTCGGTGGCGATGGCACCGGTGACAAACGACTTGCCGACACCGCCCTTGCCGGAAAGCACGGCGATGACGCGCTTGACCTCGGACAGCGTGTTCTCCTCAAATTGCGACGGCGACGTTTGTCCGCCGGCGGCCTGTGCGTGTTCGCAACCCATGTATGACTCCTTTGTATATGTTGGGGACGGGGCCCCGCGATGTGACACAAGCGTCATTGTACCCTCGTTTGCGAGCGGGAGTCATTTGCGATGCATTTGGGCCGAGCGTGCTTGCAATACGATGGGCCCAAGCGAATGGGCGGGCTTACTGAACTTTGCTGGCGAACTCGAGGTATTGCATGCACTGCAGCTTGTCGATCGTCGAGGTGTATGGGCTGTCTTCAGATTCCAAGTCGTAGCGCAGCCCGTCGGCACCGAGATAGCCGGCGACATTGATGGTGGGCACATCTGACCTTGTTGCAAGCAGAGCCTTTTGATAGTCGGTGAGCGGGGCGCCGATCTTATTAAGGGTAATGGCTGCAACCTCGTTTGCCCCGAGGGTGTCGTAGACGTTGAGCTCGGTATTGCCGGCGATTTCATAGTTAGCCCAGACAAAATATGTCGACTGATAGATACGGAAAGCGTGGCTTGCCGTATCTTCCTGAGGGTACAGCTCGTCGTTGAGAGTCGTTGCGGCGCTCGGCTGATGGTCGCCAAAAAAGACAAGGACAACCGGTCTGCCGATATTGCGGAGCTCGTTGATAAAGTACTCGAGGTCCCGGTCGGATGCGTTGATGCAGGTAAGATAGGTGTTGAGCGCGCCATTGGCACCCTCGCTGGCTCCCTCGACCCAATAGTTTGTCAGCTCCTCGGCGGGAACGGTGCCATAGTCGTAGCCGCCGTGATTTTGCATCGTGACGTCAAAGATGAACTGCGGGGCTTCGTCGGTTCTAAGCAGGTCGAGTATCTTGTCGTAGGTGGCGTAGTCGCATACGCCGGCATGGTAACAGGGCGCACCTTCGAAATCGCCGATTGAAAGAAAGTCTCCAAAGCCCAGCTGCTGATAGATCTTATCTCGATGGTAGTTGACGGGGTTTTGCGGGTGCATAGCGGTAGCGGTATACCCAAGCTCTTTAAGGTCCTTTGCCAGGCTGTTGACGCCATTCATCTGATACAGCTGATAGGGGATCTTGCCTAATCCGACAAAGGCCGTTGTCGCTCCGGTCAAAAATTCGAATTCGGAGTTTGCCGTTCCGCCACCGGTGACCGAAGCGAGCATGGTGCCGCGAACAAGTGTGTCGGGAAGCGAGTTGTAGAATGCGGGGCCGGTGTACCCGGCCGCCTGGAGCTGCTCAAAGCACGAAAGGTCGCTAAAACTCTCGTTCATGACGGCAACAATCGTCGGCTTGATTTCATTGAACTGGGCAACGGCAGCCGCGCGCTGCTCGCTCGAGCCATACGTGCTGTCGTAGGCGGCGGCGAGCTCCTGCTCGATGCTCTGCGCCTCATCGGGCGTATAGCCTTCGGGCTTCTCAATGGGCAACTCGTTGACCATTTCGGTGAACGAAGTGATAAAACCCTGAGACGTATATGTGGTGATGGGCTGCCAACGGTCAAATCCAAAATCCAGCGCCTGCTCCAAGTCGATGCTGGAAAAGCCCGAGAGCCCCACAACGGTCACTAGCAGAAAAGCGCAGAGGTTAGCGGCGATTGCGGGGAAGACATGGGTGGGCGTACGGAGCTTTCGCGGTCGGATAAGCGAAAGAAGCCCCAGGGAAATCTCCAGCAGGGCGAGAGAGGTTACGATTCCGGCGGTAAAGGTAAACTCGTATCCCTCGCTCACTTCCATTGCGGTGCCGAGGGCCAAGATATCGCTTGGCAGGATGGCTTCGCCTTTAAACGTTATGACGAAGTGCTCGGCAATGCCAAGGATGCAACAGGCGACGGGCACGAGGGCCATGACGCCTCCATGACGCTGTCCCAGCAAATAAAGGGAGAGCAGAACCGTCGCGAGCAGCCCGACGGAAAACCCGAATGAGTTGGCGGGAATGCGATAGAACGTTTCGTTACAGGCAATTTCGAGCGAAACGAACGAGAACGCTGAAACAGCGGCGATGACAAGGATGTCACGGCAAATACAGGCAACCGTTCCCGTCGCAAGATCGGTTTGGTCGATAAGTCCCGAAACCAAGGGCTCGACAAGAAGTATGACGGCGGCAGCACCGAGCGCCGAATAAGAAAGGACCCATAGGGAATTGTCCTCATTTACGAGCAATTGATTCGTAATCCATGCAGCTACCATGCCGAGCGGGATGAGGAGCGTCGCGCACCAAAAGACGCGGGCAATGGGCGGCTTTTCATTGTGTTTGATTGAAAAATACACGCGCACGACGACGGTGGCCACGATAAGGACGGCGATGAATATGGGCAGATTGGCCATGTCGCTCGAAGTGATTTCAAGGGGGATATCTTCGGTCATGGACGTTCCTCTGTTACAGCAAATTAAGTTCAGTAGTAGATTACTGTAACCTTTCCACGGCATTTCGAGAAACAAAGCGCCCGATACGCAAAGCTAAAGGTCTGCGAATCTTGTATTACGAACATCTGTGCGCGTCGAGTGCGCTAAACTCATCGGCAGTATGATTCGATGCAATAGGAGGCAAGGAGCTTCCATGTCTGATTCTTCTATCGTTATTCGCGGCGCTCGTGAGCACAACCTCCGTGATATCGATGTTTCCATTCCGCGTGACCAACTCGTGGTCATTACCGGTCTTTCTGGCTCGGGCAAGAGCTCGCTGGCATTTGACACTATCTATGCCGAGGGCCAGCGCAGATACGTCGAGAGCCTTTCGAGCTATGCGCGCCAGTTCTTGGGCCAGATGGACAAACCCGACTTGGATTCAATCGACGGCCTTTCGCCGGCGGTGTCGATCGACCAAAAGACGACGTCTAAAAACCCTCGCTCGACGGTTGGCACCGTAACCGAGATTTATGACTATCTGCGCCTGCTGTTCGCCCGTGTGGGCACCCCGCACTGTCCCGAATGCGGCCGCGTCATTGAGCGTCAGACGACCGACCAGGTTGCCGACAAGGTCTTGGCGGCGGGGGAGGGCCGTCGCGCGTTTGTGCTGGCACCGGTGGTGCGCGGGCGAAAAGGCGAGTATGCCAAGCTGTTCGAGGATCTTCGCGCTGAGGGCTTTAGCCGCGTGCGCGTCGACGGCGAGGTTCGCTCGCTTGATGACCCTATCGATTTGGATAAGAAATTCAAGCACGATATCGAGGTCGTGGTCGATCGCATCGTGATCCGCGAGAACTCTCTGGGCCGTATCGCCGAGTCTGTTGAGCAGGCGACCGCGCTGGCTCACGGCAATGTAAACGTGTACATGCTGCCCGATCGTGATGCTCCCGAGGGGACCGAGGGCGAGCTGCTGGAGTATTCGTTGGCCTTGGCGTGCCCGGAGCATGGACACTCCATTGACGATCTTCAGCCGCGTGATTTTTCGTTCAACGCGCCCTATGGCGCATGTCCTGAGTGCGACGGCCTGGGCTTTAAGAAAACCGTTGATGCCGAGGCGCTGATCGAGGACCCCTCGAAGTCCATTGCCGACGGAGTCTTTGGTAGCCTGTTTGGCAATTCGAACTACTATCCGCAGATTTTTGCTGCGGTCTGCAAACACTTTAAGGTGAGCACCGATACGCCGTGGGAGGACTTGCCCCCTCGCGTGCGTCGTGCATTCTTGGATGGCCTGGGCGATACGAAGATCTCGGTCGACTACCAAAAGCTCGACGGACGTCGCAGCCAGTGGGATACCAAGTTTTCGGGCGTTCGCAACATCCTGTACGAACGCTATACCGAGACGACGAACGAGAACACCAAGGCGCGCTTGGAGAAGTACATTCGCGAGGAACCGTGCTCGAGCTGCCACGGCGCTCGTTTGCGCCCTGAGATGCTCGCCGTCACCGTGGGTGGCAAGTCCATTTACGAGGTTTGTTGCCTGTCGTGCCGTGAGTCGCTCGAGTTTTTTGAGGGCCTGGAGCTCACCGAGCGCCAACAGTTTATCGGCGGGCGCATCGTCAAGGAAATTCTGGAGCGTCTGCGTTTTCTGGTCGATGTTGGACTCGACTATCTGACACTCGATCGCGCCTCGGCGACGCTTTCCGGTGGCGAGGCACAGCGTATTCGACTGGCAACGCAGATCGGCGCGGGTCTCATGGGCGTGCTCTATATTCTGGATGAGCCCTCGATCGGTCTTCATCAGCGTGACAACGAGCGCCTGATCAAGACGCTTGAGCGCCTGCGCGATATCGGCAATACCGTTATCGTCGTCGAACACGACGAGGATACAATCCGTGCCGCCGATTACGTGATCGACATGGGTCCCGGCGCCGGTGTCAACGGCGGACACGTAGTCGCGGCGGGAACGCCTGCCGATATCATGGCGTGTCCTGAGTCGATGACGGGCGCTTATCTGACCGGTAAGCGAATGATCCGGGTGCCTGATGAACGGCGCAAGCCCGGTCGCGGCTGCCTTAAAATTACGGGCGCTCGAGCCAACAACCTCAAAAACGTTACTGCCAAGATCGAGTTTGGTACGCTTACGGTTGTTACCGGCGTGTCGGGATCGGGCAAGAGCTCCCTGGTTACCGATACCATTGCGCCTGCCCTTACGAATGCCATTCACCGTTCGACGCGCCCTGTGGGTCCATATAAGAAAATCGAGGGCATCGAGTGTATCGATAAGGTTATCGATATCGACCAGTCGCCGATTGGCCGCACGCCGCGTTCCAACCCTGCTACCTATATCGGCCTGTGGGATGATCTTCGCGCGCTGTTTGCGAGTACGCCGGAGTCGAAGGCGCGCGGCTACTCGCCGGGTCGTTTCTCCTTTAATGTGAGTGGCGGGCGCTGTGAGGCGTGCAAGGGCGACGGACAGATCAAGATCGAGATGCACTTCCTTCCCGATATCTACGTTCCCTGCGAAGTTTGCGGCGGTAAACGCTACAACCGCGAGACACTCGAGGTCACTTACCGTGGCAAGACCATCTCGGACGTACTTGACATGAGCGTGGCCGAGGCACTGGCTTTCTTTGGGAATATCCCGCAGATTAAGCGCAAGCTTCAGACGCTGTACGATGTAGGCTTGGGCTACGTGAGCCTGGGCCAGCCGGCAACGACGCTTTCGGGTGGCGAGGCACAGCGCGTAAAGCTTGCCAAGGAACTCCACCGCCGTCAGACGGGTAAGACGTTCTACATTCTGGATGAGCCGACGACCGGTCTCCATTTTGAGGATGTCCGCCAGCTGCTCGACGTGCTGCAGCGCCTGGTCGATGCGGGCAACACGGTTCTGGTGATCGAGCACAATCTCGATGTCATCAAGGTTGCCGACCGTCTGATCGATATGGGCCCCGAGGGCGGCAATGGCGGCGGAACTGTCGTGGTCTCGGGTACGCCAGAGCAGGTCGCGGCATGTTCACAGAGCTACACGGGCAAGTTCTTGGCCCCGCTGCTCGAGCGCGACCGCGAGCGTCAAGCACAACTCGACGCCCAGTAAAGAGACGCCGTCATGCGAGAAGCGCCACCGATTCCTTTCGATTCGGTGGCGCTTCTGTGTGTCGAGATGACGTATGCGGCTACATTGGACATATACTTATGCGTTGCGTTCGAATGCGAGGGAAGGGACATGCCATGGCAAAGGCTGCAAAGACGCCGAAAACCAATGCGATGCGCGAGCTGGAAAACGCCGGCATCTCCTATATTCTCCATACGTATGAAGACGATGGCGATGAGTCGGCGGGTTTAGGCGTTGCAATTTCGGAACAACTTGGCGAGGAGCCTGGCCAGGGTTTTAAGACCTTGGTTTGCGTGGCGCCGTCCAATGAACACGTTGTGTGCTGTATTCCCGTTGCCGACGAGCTTGACCTAAAGGCCGCCGCGCGCGCCGCTGGCGAAAAGTCGCTGACCATGATGCATGTTAAGGACTTGCTTGCCGCGACGGGGTATGTCCGGGGCGGCTGCAGTCCAGTCGGCATGAAAAAACGCTTTCGGACGCTGATCGATGAGACATGCGTCCTTTGGGATACCATTTTTATCTCAGGCGGTAAGCGTGGCTATCAGCTTGAGCTTGCCCCCGACGACTTAGTTGCATTTTGCGGGGCGACGGTTGCCCCGATCACGAGAGAGGACTGAACGATGCCGCAGGAAGAATCGAAGCGCGGGGCTCACTTTGCAAAGCGTTCGGCTTCTCAGACGCCCGCGCCTGAGGCTTCTTCGTCGCAAGATGACACTGACGACATGGGCTCGTCGGACTACTCCACGGTTGGTCGTTCCGCCGGGCTTATGACCATCCTGACCATCGTGTCTCGCGTCACCGGTTTTATCCGCACGTGGGCAATGGCGGCCGCTATCGGCATGTCGCTACTCTCGTCCTCCTATCAGGTCGCCAACAACCTGCCCAATATGCTCTACGAACTCGTGATGGGCGGCATGCTCGTGACGGCTTTTTTGCCCGTGTACATGGGCGTGAGGCGTGAGCAGGGTCGCGAGGCCTCGAACGAGTACGTGGGCAACCTGCTTGGCATTCTGCTTTTGGTGCTGGGTGGCATTTCGTTGCTGGGGACTGTGTTCGCCCCGGGCTTTATCTGGACGCAATCGTTCCTTTCGGGTGACGGCGGCAGCATGGATACCGCTGCGTTCATGTTCCGTTTTTTTGCCATCCAGATTCTGTTTTATGGTTTGGGCTCGGTGTTCTCGGGCGTTCTTAACGCACACCGCGACTACTTCTGGTCGACGTTTGCCCCGGTCCTCAACAATGTGATCGTCATTGCGAGCTTTATGGGTTTTGCGCCCGTGTCCGCACAGTTTGGCGAACGTGCCGGCATCATCTTGATTGCGGCCGGTACGACCCTCGGTGTCTTTGTTCAGATGGCATGTCAGATCCCCGCGCTTGGTAAGCACGGCGTGCATCCCCATATCCATATCGACTTTAAGGACCCCGCACTGCGCCAGACGATTGCGCTCGGTATTCCGACGCTGCTCGCCACGGTGTGCATGTTTGTCTCGACTTCTATCACCAACGCTGCCGCGCTGGTGGTCCAGCCCGAGACTGGTCCTTCCGTCATCGCCTATGCGCGTCTGTGGTACACGCTGCCCTACGCGCTGATTGCCGCCTCGCTTTCGACGGCGCTCTATACCGAGCTTTCTCACGACGCACAGGAGAAGGATTACGACAGCGTTCGCACGGGCATTTCGCGTGGCGTCGCCCAGATGCTGTTCTTCCTGATTCCGTTCACGCTGTACCTGATTGTCTTCGCGCGTCCGCTCAACATGATTTACTGTGCCGGCAAGTTTGATGAGTCCGGTGTGGCGCTGGTGTCCGAGTTCCTTGTCTACCTGGCGTTCTCGCTGCCGCTCTACGGCGTGGTCGTATTGATGCAGAAGAGCTTCTCTGCCTTGCTCGACATGAAGCCCTATAGCCGCTATTGCCTGTATTCCGCCATCGGCCAGGCCGGCTCGGTTCTGCTGTTTGGCGTTGTGCTGGGCTTCGGTATGCCGGCAATCGCGCTTTCGTATGTCGTTGACTACGTGATCTTGGTCGGTTGTTCGCTGTGGTGGCTGCGTCGTCGTCTGCGTGGCCTTCAGGTCAAATCTATCCTGCATGGCGGTTTCTTTGGCCTTTTGCTCGGTGGCCTGGGTGCTGCCGCAGGCGCCGGCGTCATGTGGGCGCTTGAGCACTTTGTCGGGGCACTTGGCGGCTCGATTCTGATTACTCTTGGCTACGTTTGCGTTGCGGGTGTCGTCTCGCTTGCTGTTACCTTTGGCCTTGCCGTCGTTCTTAAGATGCCCGAGGTCTCGGCGCTGCTTCGTCGCAAGTAGGTGCGCGTGGCCGGTCACGACAACATTCCAACGCTTGCCGAGCAGGTTTCGCGCGTTCCCACGCAGCCCGGCTGCTACCTTTGGAAAGACGCCAAGGGCGATGTCATCTACGTGGGCAAGGCGAAAAACCTACGCGCCCGCATGCGTCAATACGTGACACTGCAGGATGAGCGTCAAAAGATCCCGCTGATGATGCAGCTGGTGGCGAGCTTTGACTATATCGTGGTGGAGACCGAGCATGAGGCGTTGGTGCTCGAGCGCAATTTGATTGGTCAGTACCATCCGTACTTTAACGTCGACCTCAAGGACGACAAGAGCTACCCCTTTATCGCCATTACAAAGGGCGACCTGTATCCCGCTATCAAATACACGCGTGAGCGTCATAAGCCGGGAACGCGCTATTTTGGACCCTATACCGATAGCCGTGCGGCACGTGAGACGATAGATACGCTGCGCAAGGTTATTCCCATTTGCTCCGCATCCTGTGCGGAGTGGCGTCGTTGCCGCCGTATCGTCGAGTCCCACAAGGGCGAGGAAGACATCGTCAATATGATTTGCGCGCAAAACGGGCGCCCCTGCTTTGACTACCATGTCGGGCGCGGACCGGGTGCGTGTGTCGGTGCGATTTCCCCGGCAGACTATGCCAAGAACGTCAAGCGTGTCGAGCGCTTTTTGTCGGGCCATCGCAAGGATGTCGTCGATGAGCTGACCTCCGAGATGACGGATGCCGCCGAGGCGCTCGACTTTGAGCGCGCGGCACGCGTCAAACGTCGTTTGGAGGTCATCAGGGGTCTGGACGATCGTCAGCAAGTCGTTTTTCCCTCCAGTGTCGATATCGATGTCATCGGTTTCTATCGCGAAGAGACCATCTCCGCCGCTTGCGTCTTCGTCGTTCGCGAGGGCCGAACAGTTCGCACCTGCGAGTTCATTCTCGACAAGGGTCTTGATGTTGACGAGGAAGAGCTCCAGTCGGGCTTTCTTAAACGCTATTACGATGAGACGGCTGATATTCCAGCTGAGGTCAACCTCTCCGTCGAGCTTGAGGATGCGGAGGCGCTGGGGGAGTGGCTTGCAGGCAAGCGCGAGCGTTCCTGCCATCTCCATAGGCCGCAGCGTGGCGAAAAGCACCGTTTGCTCGCTATGGCATCCAAAAATGCGCGCCATGCCCTCATGCGCTACATGATGCGAACGGGGTACGCTGACGACCGCACCAATCAAGCGCTCCTGGAGCTCGAAAGCGCGCTGGCGCTGCCGGCGCCGCCGATGCGTATCGAGTGCTTCGATATCTCGACGCTGCACGGAACCTTTACCGTCGCCTCGATGGTAGTGTTTACCAACGGGCGCGCTGACAAGAGCCAGTACCGTCGTTTTAAAATTCAGGCCGAATTGGACGAGGCAAACGACTTCGTGTCGATGTCCGAGGTTTTGGGACGACGCTACGCTCCCGAACGCATGGCCGATGAGCGCTTTGGCTCGCGGCCCGATCTGCTTGTTGTCGACGGCGGCAAACCGCAATTGACGGCTGCGATCAAACAACTTGAGGCCCTGGGGCTCGATATACCAGTTTGCGGCTTGGCAAAGGCCGATGAGGAGGTTTTCGTGCCTTGGGACGAGACGCCCGTCGTGCTGCCGACCGGGTCTGCTTCGCTCTATCTAATCAAACAGGTTCGCGATGAATCGCACCGTTTTGCAATTACATTCCATCGCGAGCTGCGCGATAAGGCCATGACGGTTTCGATACTCGATGACGTTCCAGGGGTGGGACCCACCAGAAAACGTGCCATTATGCGTCATTTTGGCTCGATGAAGCGTTTGCGCGCGGCGAGCGAGCAAGAGATCGCGGAAGTTCGAGGCATTCCTGCCGATGTCGCCAAAGCGGTTCACGAGACGCTCGTTGCGTGGGATGCCGAGCGTTCCGGGGCGGCGGCAAAGCAATCCGAAAACTAAACACGAGCCTAAACAGCTGATATACATGATTGCGCGATTTTCAACCATTTATTTCGCCATGATTGCCTGCTGGTTTCGGGTTTTATTAACGGTAAAACGTTTGACTAACCCAAGTGAAAACCCTGCTATCCTGCGGGTTGACGAAGACTGATATCTCACCTCGTCGATACATACTGTCTGGCGAATCATTTGTCAATGAATTCGGTGAACGGTAGTAAATACCGTTCAAGCGGATGTATGTATCGGTCGCCGAGCGCGGCACCTCAGTTGGGTTCGTCGGTAGGTAAGGTATATATCGTCCGCAAGTTGCGCGGGGGCAAGTCTAGGTGCTCCCGAGTAAGATTCTCTATTGATAGGAGAAGAGATGGCCATCATCAACAAGGGTATGTCCAGGCGTTCGTTCCTCGGCCTCACCGGCAGCGTCGCTGCTGTCGCCGGCCTTGGTCTCACTGGCTGCGGTGGCAGCTCTAGCGACGAGGGTTCCGCTTCCGGCTCCACCGATTCCGCCAACCGTGGCGGCGGCGTGATCACCGCTGGTTCCGCTTACGCTCCGTCCAGCTTCGATCCCGCCACCACCGGTTCCGCTGTTGGCCTGGGTGCCAACTGGCATGTCATCGAGGGCCTCTACGGCATCGATTACCACGACTACAGCACTTTCAACGAGCTCGCTACTGACGATCCCAAGTCTGTGGATGACACCACCTTCGAGGTCACCATCCGTAAGGGCGCCAAGTTCTCCGATGGTACTGAGGTCACCGCTGACGACGTTGTGGCTTCCTACAACGCTTGCGCCGCTTCCGCTACCTATGCTCCGTTCTTCCAGCCTTTCGAGTCCATCGAGGCCAAGGACGCCAGCACCGTGACGGTCAAGACCAAGGTCCCCAACTTCTCCCTGCTCAAGGATCGTCTGGCCATCATCCGCGTTACCCCGGCCACCCAGGCCGAGGAGGATCGCGCCAAACAGCCGATCGGCTCCGGCCCCTGGATGTACGATGCCATCTCCGACACCGAGATCACCCTGGTTCCCAACCCCGAGTACAACGGTGAGTATGCTGCCGAGGACGAGAAGATCCAGTACAGCATCCTGACCGACCCCACCGCTCGCGTCACTGCTCAGCAGGAAGGCTCCACGCTCGTCATGGAGCTCGTTACCGCTGACGCCGTCGATCAGCTCGAGAGCGCTGGCTGCAAGATTGACAACGTTCAGGGCTTCGGTACCCGCTTCATCATGTTCAACGTCGCCAAGGCGCCTTGGAACGACGTCAAGGTCCGTCAGGCCGTTATGTATGCGCTCGACACCGAGAAGATGATCAGCAACACCTTCGCCGGCCTTGCTACCGCCGCCAGCTGCTACCTGCCCAAGAGCTTTACCAACTATCATGAGGCCTCCACGGTGTACAAGACCGACGCCAAGAAGGCTAAGAAGCTCATCGAGGAGTCCGGCATCACCCCGGGCGCCATCACCCTGCGCACCACCGATAACGAGCAGATTAAGGGCATGGCTGCCCAGGTCAAGAACGACCTTGACGCTCTCGGCTTCGATGTGACCATCCAGACCGATACCTCGCCGGCCACCTACGCTGCCATTGACGGCGGCGAGGCTTACGATATCCTCCTTGCCCCTGGCGATCCTTCCTGCTTCGGCGCTGACCCCGACCTGCTGCTCAACTGGTGGTTTGGCGACAACGTCTGGATGCAGACCCGTTGCCCGTGGAAGGAGTCCGCTGAGTGGGAGAAGCTCCACGGACTCATGGACGAGGCTCTTGCCGCCGAGGGCGACGAGCAGCAGAAGAAGTGGAACGAGTGCTTCGACATCATCGCCGACAACGCCGTTCTGTACCCCGTTGTCCACGTCAAGACCGTCTCCGCTTCTTGGGACGATCCGTCCACCGCGCCCAACGGCGAGGCCCTCGATGGTTTCAAGGGCATCGGCACGACGAGCATGTCCTTTAAGGGCGTCGCGACCGTCAAGGCGTAAGACTCGCTTGAGTCTATATGCAGGATACCGGTCGTTGAGACCGTATCCTCATAGTTGAAACAAAGACCCGGGCGGCAACGATGTCGCTCGGGTCTTGTAATGAGTATCCGTACTCATATACCAGTTGGTCCTACCGACAAAAGAAAGGGGAGAGAACGTGAACAACTTTCTACGTTTGATTGGAAGGCGTCTTGTCGCGCTGCCGATCATGGCATTGGGCGTCACCGTCCTGGTGTTCTTCCTTATGTCGTTCTCCAAGACCGACCCCGCCTACACGGCGTTGGGTGACGGTGCCTCGCCCGAGGCGGTTGCCGAGTACCATGAGAAGTATGGTCTGGACGACCCCTGGCCCGTGCGTTATGTGCGCTATATGGGCGACTTGATCCACGGCGACATGGGCACCTACGGCGCTGCTCGCAACTCTGTTGCCAAGCGCATCTCCACGGCCCTGCCCGTCACGATGCAGCTGACCTTTATCGGTCTTGCCATCGGCGCGGTCGTTTCGTTTTTGCTCGGCGTCATCGCGGCGCTGTATCGCGATAAATGGCCGGACCAAGTGATCCGCGTCTTTTCCATTGCCGGCTTGGCAACCCCGTCGTTCTGGCTTGCCGTTCTGTTGATTTTGCTGTTCTCTTCCTACCTTAAGGTGCTCCCAGCATCGGGCGCCCTGCCTCACTTCACCACGAATCCGGCTGGTTATCTGGGACGCATGATCATGCCCGCCATCGCCTTGGCATTTCCGCTGACGGGCCAGATGACTCGTATCGTGCGTACCGCCATGGTTGAGGAGCTCGATAAGGACTATGTCCGTATGGCTCGCGGTGCCGGCGTTCCCGAAAAGGTCGTCGTCGGTATCAACGTTCTTCGCAATGCGCTGATTACCCCGGTCACCACCCTCGGCCTTAAGATCGGCTACCTCATGGGCGGTGCCGTCGTCATTGAGGTTATCTTCAACCTCCCGGGCATGGGTACCGCGATTCTGCAGGGCGTTCAGGGCAACGAGGCGAACTTGGTTCAGGGCGTCGTCATCGTCGTTGCTCTTGCCTTCATCATCATCAACATCGTGGTTGACATGCTCTACCTGCTCATCAACCCGCGCATCAGGACGGTGTAGATTATGGTAAAGATTCGAGAGAAGCAAACCGAGCAGCTCGAGAAGGCTGCTTCCAAGGGGCTCAAGCTCGGTGGCTGGAAGAAGATGGCGCTATCTTCTAAGATTGCCGCCGTCGTGCTGGTGCTGGTCGCCCTGACTGCGATCCTGGCACCCCTGCTTGCCCCCTATAGCCCGGTCGATATTTTCACCGCGCGCCAGGCGCCTGGTGGCGGCTTTATCTTCGGTACCGACGACAAGGGCCGCGACATCCTTTCGCGTATGCTCTACGGCGGCCGTTACTCGCTGATCATCGGCTTTGGTGCTACCGCCATGGCTTTGGTCTGCGGCTCTGTTGTCGGCGCTCTTGCGGCGGTTTCGCGCAAGTCTGTCTCTGAGGCGATCATGCGTATCCTGGACATCATCATGTCCATCCCGGGTATCGCCCTCGCAGCCGTCTTCGTTTCCATCCTGGGCAATTCCGTGCCGTCGATCATCTTTGCGATCGGCTTTATGTACACCCCGCAGATCGCCCGTATCGTGCGCGCCAACATCGTGTCCGAGTACGGCGAGGACTATGTCCGCGCGGTCATCGTGTCCGGCGCCAAGGCTCCGTGGATTCTGATCAAGCATGTTCTGCGCAACTGCATCGCCCCGATCATGGTCTTTACCGTCACCCTGGTCGCAGACGCCATCATCTTCGAGGCTTCGCTGACCTTCATCGGCGCTGGCATCCAGGAGCCCACCGCTACGTGGGGCAACATTCTTGCCGACGCCCGCGGTGGCGTGCTCGCCGGCCGTTGGTGGCAGGCGCTGTTCCCGGGCCTGGCCATTATGATCACCTGCCTGGCACTCAACATCCTGTCCGAGGGCATTACCGACGCTATGGCCGCCGCTCCCTCCGCTGCCCTGGATCCGACCGATTCTTCCAAGCGCCGCGAGGCCGACCTGCTGGTCTCCGACCCCGTTCGTGCCTACAAGGAGCAGGCTCAGTCCCTCTCCGCTCGCCTTGGCGCCCTGCGCGATGTCGAGCTCAAGCGTAACGACCGCCACGTGCCCGATGAGTCTGTCGAGCCGATCCTTTCGGTCCGCGATTTCTGCATCCAGTTTGAGCACCACGGTGATATCAACGTCGTCGACCATGTCAACTTTGATGTCCGCCCCGGTCAGACCATGGGTCTGGTGGGCGAGTCCGGTTGCGGTAAGTCCATCACCACGCTGGCCATCATGGGCCTGACCGATGAGGACGAGCATCTTTCCGGCGAGGTCCTCTGGGAAGGCCGTGACCTGCTCAAGATGAGCAAGAAGGAGTGGTTCGGCCTGCGCGGTACCGATATCGCCATGGTTTATCAGGACGCTCTGTCCTCGCTCAACCCCTCGATGCTCATCTCCGCTCAGATGAAGCAGCTCACCAAGCGCGGCGGCACCCGCAGCGCCGAGGAGCTCCTGGAGCTCGTTGGACTCGATCCCAAGCGTACGCTCGAGAGCTATCCGCACGAGCTTTCCGGCGGCCAGCGTCAGCGCGTCCTGATCGCTATGGCTCTTACCCGCGACCCCAAGCTGGTTATCTGCGACGAGCCCACGACCGCTCTGGACGTTACCGTCCAGAAGCAGGTCATCAAGCTGCTCAACGATCTTCAGGCCAAGCTCGGCTTTGCCATGATCTTCGTCTCGCATGACTTGGCTCTGGTCGCCGAGGTTGCCCATAACATCACGGTTATGTACGCCGGTCAGGTTATCGAGCAGGCGCCCACCAAGGAGCTGCTCACCAACCCGATTCACGAGTACACCCGCGGTCTTCTGGGCTCCGTTCTGTCCATCGAGAGCGGTTCGGGCCGCCTGCACCAGGTGCCCGGCGCCGTTCCGAGCCCGCGCGATTTCCCCAAGGGCGATCGCTTCGCGCCCCGCTCGAGCCATCCGCGCATTGGCCTGGACACCCGTCCGGTCTTCAAGCGCGTGCCTGGCACCGAGCACTTCTATTCCGAGCTCCCCGACGAGGTGCTCAAGGCAAATGGTTTGACCCCTCACGCGGAGGTGATGTAGATGAGCGAGACCGCAGTCAACGGCGTCGAGCCGATCATCTTCCTTGATGATGTTCACGTCACCTTTAGGACCCGTACCGGCTCGATTCTGCACCCCAACCTGGTTCACGCCGTCCAGGGTGTAACGATTAAGCTCATGCCCGGACAGACCATCGGCATCGTCGGCGAGTCCGGTTGCGGCAAG
This sequence comes from uncultured Collinsella sp., assembly GCA_900550415.1. GTDB lineage: Bacteria > Actinomycetota > Coriobacteriia > Coriobacteriales > Coriobacteriaceae > Collinsella. The sequence continues at coordinate 18,928 of URSO01000012.1, read as the reverse complement.
TCCACCACCGCCAACGTCATGTGCGGCCTGCAGGCCCCCACGAGCGGCAAGGTCTACTTTAAGGGCAAGGACGTTACCAAGCGTACCGCCGAGGACCGTCGCCACATGGGTCGCGTCATCTCGGTCGTGTTCCAAAACCCGGCCACGGCGCTCAATCCCCGCATGGTCGTTCGCGAGCAGTTGCTCGACCCCATGCGCGTCCACAACCTGGGCACCGAGGCAGAGCAGGAGAAGCGCGTCAAGGAGCTCCTGGAGCTTACCGGTCTGCCCAGCTCTGCCGCCGAGGTTCTTCCCGGCCAGCTTTCGGGTGGTCAGCGCCAGCGCGTGGCAATTGCCCGTGCCCTGTCGCTGAACCCCGACGCTATCATCGCCGATGAGCCCACCTCGGCTCTGGACGTTTCGGTCCGCGCGCAGATTCTCAACCTGCTGACCGACCTTAAGAAGGAGCTCGGCCTGGCCATGGTGTTCATTAGCCATGACATCCAGACGGTCCGCTATATATCCGACGACATCATCGTCATGAATGGTGGCAAGATCGTCGAGCAGGGCGAGGCCAAGCAGGTCTTCCAGCACCCCCAGGACCCCTACACCAAGATGCTGCTCGGCGCTGCGCCGTCGCTGCTGCACCCCAAGCTCGGCGAGTAAGTTCGCTTTCCCTCCCGTGCGCCCGGTTCCCTTGCCGGGCGCACCTCCGTTGCGATTTCGAAAGGTTGGGTTCACGAGCCATGCCAAGTGCTCAGGAGCTACAGCAGCAATTTGGTGAATATCGAGGCGCCATGCCCCGTCCATCAGATTTCGATTTCTTTTGGAAAGATCGCATGGCCGAGGCCGACGCCGTTGGGCTTGACTATGCGATTGAGGCGGCATCGGTCGCCGATGCTGTGACTTGCCAGCTTTTCGACCTCTGGTTTACCGGTATGTGCGGCGCCCGCCTGCATGCCAAGTACCTTAAGCCCGTCTCGGACGAGCCCGTGCCATTGGTGCTTCAGTTCCATGGGTATCCGGGTGCAAGCCGCAGCTGGTTTGAGCAGGCGTCGTTTGCTGGTATGGGCATGGCGCTGATCGCTCTCGATTGTCCTGGCCAAGGAGGTCCCTCCGAGGACATTGGTGGATTTGAGGGCACAACGGTCGCGGGCCATATCGTCGCCGGTATCGACGGCGACCCGGCCAACCTCTACTATGTCCGCTTGCATCAGGACATCCGCATCCTATGCCGTATCGTTCGCGAGCTCGAGGGCATCGATTTTGCCCGCGTATTTGTGAATGGCGCATCGCAGGGCGGCGGCTTGGGTATTGCGACCTGCGCGCTTAACAGCGAGCTTATCAATCGCGCCGCCATCCTCTATCCCTTCCTGTCGGATTTCCGCCTGGTCTGGGATTTGGATGCCGATGATATTGCCTACGAGGGCCTTCGCTATTGGTCGCGCTGGTTTGATGAGGACTCGACTCGTATTGATGAAGCCTATGCAAAGCTTGCGTACTTCGACTCCAAGAACTTCGCCCCCATGGTCAAATGCCCTGTGCTGTTTGGCACGGGAACTGCCGATATCGTTTGCCCGCCGGCAACGCAGTTTGCGGTCTACAACAACCTGACCTGCGAGAAACGCCATGAGTTCTTTGAGGGCTTTGGCCACGAGGAGATTCAGGACTTTGACGATCTGATCATTCCGTTTTTCTGCAAGGGAGGGGAGGCTCATGTCTAAGTGCGAGAGCAATGTCAATGAGCTGATTGTCTCCGACCTTGTGGGGATTCCCGGAACGGTCTCGTCAAGGCTCGCTGATTTCCGGGATTGGCGCGGTGATGCTTCTGCGGATGTTTCCGAATTAGAGATAGCCGCTTCGGACCTTGAGGTTTGCGGGCCGAGTATTACGGCGATCGATTTCGCCAATCCGTATGCCCGCTACTCCGAGGTTTCCTTTGAGCTTAGTGGCGATGTGGTCCACGCGCGTTTGATCGAGCCTGCCGGTCGCGCCCGAGCATCCGAGCTTGTGCCGCTATGTCTGATGTTTCACGACATCGACCGACCCGTGCGGGGATGGCATCACATGACGAGGTTTGCGGCCATGGGATATGCCGTGCTTGCGCTGGACGATGAGGCGATTGGATCCAGCGAGCTGCAGCAGGGGATTGCCTCTCCTGCTTTTGTCAAGCGCGTCCGTTGGGGTTGCGCGATGGCGAAGGTGGCGCGCAATCTTGATGGCGTGGACCCCGACCGCATCTTTGCATGGGGCGAGGGCCTTGGCGGCGGAGTCGCGCTGGCGGTTTCTGCTCTGGACGAGCGGGGCCTCGCCTGCACGGCGGTTGCCAATCCAATTCCCGGTGGCCTCGAGGCGTTGTCGTCTCGGGTGCGTGGATCGGTGCTCATGGGCACATCGCTCATGGATGTCGTGAGCGATCCCAAGGGCCAGTTTGCCGTATTCAACGGTCTTGAGTGTGACCGGAGGCATGTCATCTATGCCAAATACGCTCATGAGCGCATCAATGCGTTCGAAAACGAAGTCATCGACTTTTTTAACCAAACGTTCTACCCGTGTTCTTTGGCCTAGACGGCCTGGACACTGCCAACAAGAGTGGGTGGCATAGGGCCGCCCGCCAGACAACTAAGGAGATTCTTGTGGCAACTCAGAAATTCACCGGCGTTATCCCTCCCGTCGTTGTTCCCGATACCGAAGATCACCAGCTCGATGTTGTCTCCTTTGAGCGCAGCATCAACCGCATGATCGATGCCGGCGTTGATGGCCTGTTCTTCCTGGGATCCTCGGGCGAGGTCGTCTTCTCCACCGACGAGCGCCGTCGCCAGATTATCGCCGAGGCCGTGCGCATCGTCGATCACCGCGTGCCTGTTCTGGTCGGCATCATCGATACCGAGACCGAGCGCATGATCGAGCACGGTAAGGTCGCTCAGGAGCTGGGCGCCGATGCGCTTGTCGCCACCTGCCCGTTCTATGCCCTGCAGGGCATGACCGAGGTCGAGGAGCACTTCCGCATCCTGCACGAGGAGCTCGACCTGCCCATCTTTGCCTATGACATTCCCGTCTGCGTTCACACCAAGCTCCCCTGGAAGCTCCTTGCCAAGCTCGGCGCCGAGGGCGTCCTTGCTGGCGTCAAGGATTCCTCGGGTGATGACATCTCGTTCCGCTACCTCGTTCAGGAGAACGAGAAGAACGGCCATCCGATGAGTATCCTCACCGGTCACGAGGTTGTCGTCGACGGCGCTTACCTCGGTGGCGCCGACGGTTCTGTCCCGGGCCTTGCCAACGTTGAGCCCGAGGGCTACGTGCGCCAGTGGAAGGCCGCTCAGGCCGGTGACTGGGCTACCGTCAAGGCCGAGCAGGATCGCCTCAACGAGATCTCCCACATCTGGGATGTCACCTCGGGCGTCCAGGGCTATGCCGGTGGCGTCGGCGCCTTCAAGACCGCTATGAACCTCATGGGCATCTTCGACAGCCCGACCATGCCGCGCCCGGTGAAGGCCATGACCGGCGAGAACGTCGAGGCGATTAGGAAGGTCCTTCAGGACAACGGTCTCCTGTAAAGCTTCCCAGGCACCCGACCTCGCCGTTCAACCGTGTGGCCATGACCCATTAGGTCAATGGCCACACGGTTTCTCGGCGATCTCGGACACCTGGAAAACCTTTACTGCGCTGTGACGGCTAGCCTGACGGCGCATTTCCTGTAGTTGTTTTTATCTCCGAAGGAGAGCGACATGGAGAACAAGTACGTCTGCTCTGTCGATATCGGCGGAACTAAAATTGCGACTGCCATCATGGAGTACCCGGCTGACGGTAGTGTGCCCCATCCCGTTTTTGAGGCCGAGGTTCCCACCGAGGCCCAAGAGGGCGGCGAGGCCGTCTTCCAGCGTATCGAGGCGTCTATCAAGGCCGCTCTTGAGGCGAATCCCGATGTCGAGGTCCTTGGCGTCGGTATCGGTGCCGCAGGCGTCGTCGATCCCAAGACGGGCGCCATTGCGTATGCCAATGAGATCATGCCCGGCTGGTCCGGCGTTCAGTTGGGGCCGCGTCTGCGCGAGGACCTTGGTCTTCCCGTTGCCGTTGTGGGCGACGTGCAGGCTCATGCTCTGGGCGAGGCCCACTGGGGTGTCGGCAAGGGCAAGTTCTCCGTCTTGTGTCTTGGCATCGGTACGGGTATCGGCGGCGCATATGTCGAGAACGGCCGCGTGATGCAGGGCTTCCATGGTGCTGCTGGCCATATGGGCCACATCGAGTGCTCGGCTGCCGCCGGCATTCCCTGCGCCTGCGGGCGTTCCGGCCATCTGGAGTCGGTTGCTTCGGGCACTTCCATTGGTCGTATGTACGATGAGCGCTTTGGCCGCGTCGACCCCAGCCGTCCTTCGGTCGGTCGCGATGTGAACGACCTGTGCCGTGCAGGCGACGCAAAGGCGACCGAGGTCATCCATGATGCCGGCTTTGCGCTGGGTGCCAGCTTGGGCTCGCTCGCTAACATCCTGGACCCTGAGGTCATCGTGCTTTCGGGCGGCGTGATTCACCAAGGTCCCGATTGGCGTTCGCAGACGTGGAAGGATTCGGTGCACGAGGGCTATGCCAGCCAGGCGCTCGATCCGCTCCAGGACACGCCGATCCTCATCGGTTCTCTGGAGGGCGACGCGCCGCTTATCGGTGCCGCCGAACACCTTCTTGCGTCGTTGAAGTAAACATAACTACCAAGTGCGCCTTCTGAGGTGCCGCAGATTGACGTGAAAGAGGAGCGAAGCGTACTTCGGTACGCGAGCGACGGTTTGAACGTCAAGGTGCGGTGTCTCAGAAGGCTGTTTTGAGAAAGGTTGAGTCGCACATGACCGTTGATCCTTTGATTCAATCCCTGAAGGGCAAGCTCGTCGTGAGCGTTCAGGCGTATATGGGCGAGCCGCTTCGTACGCCCGAGACCATGGCTCAAATGTCTCGCGCTTGCGAGCTTGGCGGCGCCGCCGCCATTCGCTGTCAGGGCCTTGCCGACATTGCCGCTATTAAGGGTCGCTGTGAGGTTCCTGTTATCGGCCTGTGGAAGGATGGACACGAGGGCGTTTACATCACGCCGACGCTGCGTCACGCTCGCGCCTGCGTTGCTGCCGGTGCCGATATCGTGGCGATCGACGCCACCGATCGTCCGCGTCCCGATGGCAAGACCGTCGAGGATACCTTCCGCCCGCTGCACGAGGAGGGCGTGCTCCTGATGGCGGATTGTGCCACCATCGAGGACATTCGCCGTGCGGTTGATATGGGCTTTGACCTGGTATCCACCACGCTTTCTCACGGCGTCGCCGCCATCGACTGCACCATGGCCGATGGCCCCGACCTGCCACTCCTGCGTCAGGCGACCGAGGAATTCCCCGGTCTTCCCATCATCTGCGAGGGCCGCGTGCACACGCCCGAGGAGGCTCGCGCTGCGATCGATGCTGGCGCCTGGGCCGTTGTCGTCGGCACCGCCATCACGCACCCCACGAGTATTACGAGTTGGTTCAAGGCTGCGCTTGAGGCGTAAGACAGGCCTCGTATCCGCTCGGGGCGGTATACTCAATATAGGCAATTGACCGCGCGGGATCCGGGTTGCTGGGTCCCGCGCTTGTTTTTGGGAGGCAGCACATGCAAAAGGGAGATGCCATGGATGCGGCGGAGCGCTCGGAGCGCATCCCCGATATCGTCATCATCACCGGAATGTCCGGATCGGGCCGCACACAGGCCATGCACGTGTTCGAGGACATGGGCTATTTTTGCATTGATAACCTACCTCCGCGTCTCATCGCCCAGCTTGCCGAGCTCGTCGGCATCAATACGGGCGTGGGCAGGCATCTCGCCGTCACCTGCGATTTGCGTAGCCAGGGACTGTTTGACGAGTTGCTCGATGCGGTCGCCGCGCTCGAAGAGCGCGAGATGAGCTGCGACATCGTGTTCCTGGAGGCTTCTGACGAGGTGCTGATTCGTCGCTACAGCGAAAATCGCCGCCGTCATCCCATTGCCAAGCCGGGGGAGACTACGGCCGATGCCATTCAGCGCGAGCGCCTTCAGCTGCAGGGCGTGCGCGATCGAGCCGATATGATTATCGACACGAGCCGCCTGCGCACCTCTGCCCTGCGCAACAAATTGCGCATGGCGTTCTCCGAGTTGTCCGACCAGCAGCTCATGGACGTTCACGTGTTCTCGTTTGGCTTTAAGCACGGTATGCCCGTCGAGGCGGACATTATGATCGACGTTCGCTTCCTGCCCAATCCGTTTTACGATCCCGAGATGCGTACCATGACCGGTCTCGATAAGAAAGTCTCCGACTTTGTTCTGGACCATCCCAAGACCCAGGAGTTCTGGAAGGCCTGGACGCAGCTGCTCGATACGGTGATGCCGGGCTATATCGCGGAGGGTAAGCCGCAGCTTTCTATCGCCATCGGCTGCACGGGCGGACAGCACCGTAGCGTCGCCATTGCCGAGGCCACGGCCCGTTACCTGGAAGGCGCCCAGTATCACGTGAGCATCTCCCACCGCGACCTGTCGCGCGCCAACACGAAGGCATAGGCCTGCATGTCGTTTACCGCTGAGGTGCGCGACGAGCTTGCGCGCTGCGAACCCGAATGTGAATACTGCGATTTGTCGACGCTTGCCGCCCTGACGCGTGTGAGCGGTACGCTTTCGTTGGCCGGCTCCGGGCGGTATCGTTTGACGGTCGCGACCGAGACGGGAGCCGTCGCGCGCACGATGATCACGCTGACGCATCGCATCCTTAAGCTCAAAACGGAATTCACCGTTCGTAAATCGGTCTTGCATAAGGTCCGTAACTATCTCATTACCCTGCCCGATCAACCCGACCTGGACAAGGCTCTGGTGCTGCTGGGCATTCTAGACCGCAGGGGAGGGCTCGTTGCTGGTGTTCCCCGACACATCGTTGCCCGTCCCTGCTGCAGGCTTGCCTACATCCGCGGCGCGCTCATCGCGGGCGGCTTCGTGGCCGATCCACGCGGCGATTTTCATTTGGAGATCGCGGTGCAGGGCGAGCAATATGCCAAGGGGCTTTGCGACCTGTTGGGGCAGATTGGGGTCCATGCTCGTGTTAATGCGCGGCGGGGGTCATATGCCGTGTACATTAAGAGCGCCGAGGAAATCGAGCATTTATTAAAGCTGATTGGTGCCAAGCGCAGCGTTGCCGAGATTGAGGAGGCGCGCGCGGTCAAGTTGGTTAAGAACGATGTGAACCGTCGCGTGAACGCCGAGCTCGCCAACCAGACCAGAAGCGCCGGTGCTGCCCAACATCAGCTTGCGCTTATCGATGAGCTCGAGCAGCGCGGCCTTCGCGATGCGCTTCCGGATGCCTTGGCGGTCTTTTGCGACCTGCGCGAGCGCTATCCCGATCTGTCGCTGCGTGATTTAGGGGAGATGGCTGACCCTCCCTTGTCGAAGTCGGCCCTCTACCATCGAGTTTTGAGGCTTGAAAAGCTCATTGAAGCAAACGGGTAGTTTAAAGTATCGACTTATATACGGATTTAGCTGCTATTTTATTCTTTAAAACGTTTTAACGTAAATTTGATTTTCAATTTCGAGCATTCTCGTGAAATTCAAGTCAAAAAAAAGGTATATTAGGCGAGTGGTTAGTTTGTGGGCCTCAACGGCGGGCGCTGTAGCTTGCGGGGGCCTTACGAAAGGAGACACAATGGCAGTAAAGGTTGCTATTAACGGCTTCGGTCGCATCGGTCGTCTGGCTTTCCGTCAGATGTTCGGTCATGAGGGCTCCGAGATCGTCGCTATCAACGACCTCACCTCTCCCGATATGCTCGCTTACCTGCTGAAGTACGACTCCACGCAGGGCAACTACGCTCGCGATCACGAGGTCGTTGCTGGCGAGGATTCCATCACCGTTGACGGCAAGGAGATCAAGATCTACAAGGAGGCCGACGCCAACAACCTGCCTTGGGGCGACCTCGACGTCGACGTCGTTCTCGAGTGCACCGGCTTCTACACCAGCAAGGCTAAGGCTCAGGCCCACATCAACGCTGGCGCCAAGAAGGTCGTCATCTCCGCTCCGGCCGGCAGCGATCTGCCCACCATCGTGTACAACGTCAACCACGAGACGCTGACCGCTGAGGACAACATCATCTCCGCTGCTTCCTGCACCACCAACTGCCTCGCCCCGATGGCCAAGGGTCTGAACGACTTCGCTCCCATCGTGTCCGGCATCATGACCACCATTCACGCCTGGACCGGCGACCAGATGCCGCTCGACGGCCCGCAGCGCAAGGGCAACAAGCGTCGTAGCCGCGCCTGCGCCGTCAACATCGTCCCCAACACCACCGGTGCTGCCAAGGCTATCGGCCTGGTTCTCCCCGAGCTCAACGGTAAGCTCATCGGTGCCGCCCAGCGCGTCCCGACGCCGACCGGCTCCATCACCAACCTCTACGCTGTCGTTGACAAGAAGGTCACCGTCGACGAGGTCAACGCCGCTATGAAGGCCTACGCTTCCACCATCTCCGAGACCTTCGGTTACAATGAGGACGACATCGTCTCCACCGACATCATCGGCGAGACCCACGGCTCCATCTTCGACGCCACTCAGACCATGTGCTCTGACCTCGGCAACGGCCAGACCCTCGTTCAGGTCACCTCTTGGTACGACAACGAGAACTCCTACACCTCTCAGATGGTCCGCACCATCAAGTACTTCGAGAAGTTCGTTGCTTAATTTAGCTTTTAGCGAATAGCTCGTTGAGCGTCTAAAGAAGGGCGCGGCCTCATAGGGCTTACACCCTAGGGTCGCGCCCTTTTTATAGGAAATCGTCTGCCGTAATGGGAGGCAGACACGTACGAAAGGTAGAAGCAAACATGGCCTTTACCAAGAAGACCGTCCGCGACATCGATGTCGACGGCAAGCGCGTTCTCGTCCGCGTTGACTTCAACGTGCCTATCAAGGATGGCGTCGTTGGCGATACCACCCGCATCAAGGCTGCCCTGCCCACCATCAACTACCTCGTTGAGCACAACGCTCGCGTCATCCTCATGAGCCACCTCGGCCGTCCCGATGGCACCGGCTTCCAGCCCGAGCTGTCCCTCGAGCCCGTCGCCAAGAAGCTCGCTGAGCTCTCTGGTCTCGATGTTGCCTTTGTCGCCGACACCTACGGCGAGAAGGCTGCTGAGGCTGTTGCCGCCGTCGAGCCGGGCAAGGTCCTCGTTCTCGAGAACGTCCGTTTTGACAAGCGTGAGAAGAAGAACGATCCCGAGATCGCCAAGAAGCTCGCTTCCTATGGTGACGTCTTCGTTCTCGATGCCTTCGGCACCGCTCACCGCGCCCAGGGTTCCGTCGTGGGCCCCGCCGCTTACCTGCCTGCCGTCGCCGGCTTCCTGCTCGAGAAGGAGGTCGACACGCTGACCGGCATCTTCGCCGAGCCCGAGCGCCCCTTCGTCGCTATCGTCGGCGGTTCCAAGGTTTCCTCCAAGATCGGCGTTCTCGATCACCTCATCGACTCCGCTGATACCCTGATCATCGGTGGCGGCATGGCCTACACCTTCTTCCTGGCTCAGGGTCTGACCGTCGGTCAGTCCCTCAAGGAAGAGGACTGGGTCGAGCGCGCCGGCGAGATGCTCAAGAAGGCCGAGGAGAAGGGCGTCAAGATCCTGCTCCCCATCGACAACCGCGTTGCCGATCACTTTGGCGAGGACGCTGTCCCCGAGGTTGTCGCTTCCGACGCTATCCCCGACGATCGTGAGGGCATGGACATCGGCCCCAAGACCGAGGAGCTCTACGCCGAGGCCGTCAAGGGCGCCAAGACCGTGTTCTGGAACGGCCCCATGGGCGTCTTCGAGTTCGACAACTTCGCTCACGGCACCCAGGCTATCGCCGAGGCCGTCGCCGAGGCCGACTGCACCTCGATCATCGGCGGTGGTGACTCTGTCGCGGCTGTCAACAAGTTCAACCTGGCCGACAAGATGAGCTGGATCTCCACCGGTGGTGGCGCTTCCATGGAGCTCGTCGAGGGTAAGGCCCTGCCCGGAGTGGAGGCGCTTCTCGATGCCTAATCGCACCCTTCTTATCGCTGGTAACTGGAAGATGAACAACGACGTCGCCGAGGCCGCCAAGCTCGCCGACGAGCTGGCTCAGGCTCTGCCCGAGGTTCCGGCTGGCGTCGAGGTGCTCGTCTGCCCTCCGACCATTGACATCACCACGGTTCATGACCGTATTCAGGCTGCCCCCATCGCCCTCGGTGCTCAGAACGTGTACTGGGAGGCCAAGGGTGCCTTCACCGGTGAGTCCTCTTGCGACATGCTCAAGTCCGCTGGCTGCACCTACTGCATCATCGGTCACTCCGAGCGTCGCGACTACTTCCACGAGACCGACGAGGATCAGAACAAGAAGGCCAAGGCCCTCGTTGCCGCCGGTCTTGTTCCCGTCTTCTGCTGCGGCGAGTCCCTCGAGGTCCGCGAGGCTGGCACCTATGTCGAGCACGTCGTGAACCAGGTCAAGGCTGGCCTTGCTGGTCTTGAGATCACCTGCCCCAAGCAGGTCGTCGTCGCCTACGAGCCCATCTGGGCTATCGGCACCGGCAAGACCGCTACCGCCGAGGACGCTCAGGAGGTCTGCGGCGCTATCCGTGAGACCCTCAAGGAGATGTTCGGCGAGGAGCTCGCCGACGGTATCCGCGTCCTGTACGGTGGTTCCGCTAAGCCCGGCAACATTGCCGAGCTCGTCGCCAAGCCTGACGTTGACGGCGCCCTCGTGGGCGGCGCTTCGCTCAAGGCTGCCGACTTCGCCTCTATGGTCGTCAAGGCAGGCGAGTAGGACATATGGCACAGCGTCATCTTCCTGCACTCCTGATCATCATGGATGGCTGCGGCCTTGCTCCGGCTGATGGCGAGAACGCCGTCGCCGCTGCCAAGACGCCCTTCCTTGATAGCCTGTACGAGAAGTATCCTCACACCACGCTCGGTGCTTCGGGCGAGGACGTGGGCCTTCCCGACGGCCAGATGGGCAACTCCGAGGTGGGTCACCTCAACATCGGTGCCGGCCGCATCGTGTTCCAGGAGCTTTCGCGCATCAACAACGCCATCAAGGACGGCTCCATCGCCAAGAACGAGGTCTTCGTCAAGGCTATGGACGACGTCAAGGCCGAAGGCAAGACCCTGCACCTCATGGGCCTTATGAGCCCTGGCGGTGTTCATTCTCACATGAACCACGTCGAGGCTCTGGTCAAGATGGCTGCCCAGCATGGCGTCAAGACCGTTCGCGTCCACGCCTTCATGGATGGCCGCGACGTCGACCCGCAGTCCGGTGCCGGCTACATGAGCGAGTTCTGCGCCTTCCTGGCTAAGATCTCCGAGGAGACCGGTTGCGACGCTCGCGTTGCCACCGTTTCGGGCCGCTATTGGGCCATGGACCGCGACAACCGTTGGGAGCGCATCCAGCGTGCCTACGACGTCATGGTCAATGCGTCCGACGCCGATACCGATCCCGTTGCCGGTATCAAGGCCTACTACGAGAAGGATCCGCGCGGCGACGAGTTCGTCGAGCCCTTCGCTGCCCACAACGAGGGCATCCACGAGGGTGACGCGGCCATCTTCTTCAACTTCCGTCCCGACCGCGCCCGTCAGATGACCCGCGTGTTCACGGACAAGGAGTTCGACGGCTTTGAGCGCGAGCAGATCAAGCTCTCGCGCTTTGTGACGATGACCGAGTACGATCCGACGTTTGACGTCGAGGTCGCCTTCCCCAAGACGTTCCCCGAGAACGTTCTGGCCGACGTCATCGCAGCCAATGGCCTGAAGCAGCTGCACACCGCCGAGACCGAGAAGTACGCTCACGTGACGTTCTTCCTCAACGGTGGCATCGAGGAGCCCAAGGAGGGCGAGGAGCGCGTGCTCGTCGCTTCCCCCAAGGTCGCTACCTACGATCTGCAGCCCGAGATGAGCGCTCCCGAGGTTACCGAGAAGCTCGTCGCCGCAATCAACGAGGATCGCGCTGATTTCTACATCGTGAACTTCGCGAACTGCGACATGGTTGGTCACACCGGTGTCTTCGACGCCGCCGTTAAGGCCGTCGAGGCTGTTGACGATGCTCTGTCCAAGGTTGTCCCGGCGATTCTCGCTAAGGGCGGCTTTGCGCTGATTACCGCCGACCATGGCAACGCCGATCACATGTTTGACGTTGCTTCCGACGGTTCCAAGCATCCGTTTACGGCTCACACCACCAACCGCGTGCCGTTCATCATCGTTGATGATAAGGCCAAGCTCACCGGTATCGAGGACGGCCGTCTTTCCGATATCGCTCCGACTATGCTCACCATGGCTGGTATTGAGCCTTCCGCCGAGATGACGGGTCGCGTGCTCGCCACCGAGGCCTAATAGAAAACAAATACCGTTTTCTAGTAAGGGGGTTGTCCACAACCGGACGACCCCCTTTTTGGTATTTCTGCCATTTCTAACCCGTCCCTAAATGGCAGGTGGGGGAGTGTTGGGGGTTGTGGTACAGTACTGGAGTTTGAATTGTTCTATTAAGGAGCTTATCTATGGGTCCGTTCCAGATTCTTCTGTTTGTCGTTTGGGCTATCTCTGCCGTGGCGCTGACGATTCTCGTCCTGATGCACTCCGGTAAGGGTACCGGCGTTTCGGATATGATCGCTAGCTCGCTGTATAACTCCAGCTCTGCCACGGGCGTTATGGAGCAGAACCTTGACCGCCTGACCGTCATCATGGCTGTTGTGTTTGCCGTGTGCGTCGTGCTGTGCATGTTCTTCTTCCCGCAGGGCATCGTCGGCTACTAAGCATCGGCGTATATACGTTTGTAAAGGGTCCCGCATGTGCGGGGCCCTTTTTGTTTACAGACTTGTAATAGAGTCAAAATATCCCCACATACTTCGCCTAACTAAAGAAATTCTCGACCGTTAACCGGAATTAGCGCCATATTGTGCATAAAATGCGCTACTGTATTGCGAAACGTTGGTCCGCACTGCATAACCAGCCATAACGGCGGACCGCGTTTGAATGGTTCGATTGGGCTGTCTCGACGTTGCCCGGCCGAATTCACTTTGTCCTATCTCATAAGGAGGATGGCATGGCTGATTCTATGTTCCACCAGCCCGTTATGGGTCGTCGCGCCTTTGTTGGCGGCACCCTCGCTGCGAGCTCCATGGCTTTTCTTGCCGCATGCGGCAAGAAGGGCGGCGACGCTTCCGGATCTGACTCCGGTTCGACGCTGAACTTCTACATCAACAACCCGGTCTGCATCGACCCCTACAACGTCCAGGAGGATCAGGGCACTCAGGTCGAGTACCAGCTCTTCGACGCTCTGACGGAGTACGACCCCGAGAAGGGCGAGATCGTTCCGCTGGCTTGCGAGTCCTTTGAGGCTAACGACGACGCCACCGAGTTCACCTTCAAGATCAAGAAGGCTAAGTTCCACAACGGTGACGACGTTACCTCCAAGTCCTTCAAGCTCGGTTGGGAGCGTCTAGTCAACACCAAGTCGGCCATCGCCACCGAGTATGGTCCTTCCGAGGTCTCCTATCACCTTTCCATGGTTGAGGGCTATGACGATCTGCTTGCCGGCAACGCTACCGAGCTCAGCGGTGTTACTTGCCCCGACGATGAGACCCTCGTCGTCAAGCTGTCTTCCGCTTACGCCGACTTCCCCTTCGTCGCCTCTCACCCGGCTCTGTCCCCGGTTCCCGAGTGCGCCGAGTCCGATGTCAAGAGCTTCTACCTTGCCCCGGTCGGTAACGGCCCGTTCATGATGGACGGTAAGTGGGAGGATGGCCAGGAGATCAACCTCAAGAAGTTTGACGATTACTATGGCGACAAGGCCAAGATCGATGGCATCCACTTCCAGGTCATCAAGGACATGGAGACCGCTTACAAGGAGTTCCAGGCCGGTAACCTCGATGTCTGCGACGTTCCCGTTGCTCAGATCGATGCCGCCAAGAAGGACCGTGGCGAGTCCAAGGACGGTTACACCATGGGTGACGGCGAGCATATGCTGCTCGGTGCCGAGCCTTCCACGTACTATCTGACCTGCAACACCACGGCCGAGCCGTTCAATAACGCCGACCTGCGCAAGGGCATCTCCCTGGCCATCAACCGTGAGGCCATCTGCAAGACCATCTTCAAGGGTACCCGTACCCCCGCCGACGGTATTGTTCCTCCGGGAATCGCCGGCTACAAGGAGGGCGCATGGGAGTTCTGCGCCTATGACGTCGACAAGGCTAACGAGTACCTCGACAAGGTCGCTCCCATGAACGGTGATTCTCGCGGCATCTCCATGGTTCTGTCCTACAACCAGGATGGCGGCCACAAGGAGATCATGGAGTCCATCATCGGCGACCTCGCCAAGGTTGGCGTTACCGCTGTCTCCGATACCCCTGAGTGGTCTGCCCTGCTCGAGCAGTATCAGAACTTCAACTATCAGTTCGGCCGTCTGGGCTGGATCGCCGATTACCCGATCATGGACAACTTCCTGTACCCGCTGTTCCACTCCGACTCCCTCGGTGGCGACAACCGCTCCGGTTACAGCAACCCCGAGTTCGATGCCAAGGTCGACGAGGCCCGCACCACGGTTGATGACGAGGAGCGCATCGCCAAGATGCGGGAGGCCGACGCCATGGTCGCTGCTGACTGCCCGGTTATCCCGGTGATGTTCTACACGCACACCATCGCTGGCTCTGACCGCGTCAAGCATCTCTATGTTGATCCGCAGAAGCACGCCGATCTGGGTACCGCCGAGCTCGCCTAAGGGTTTTGCAGCTTCCGTGAGGGTCAAGTATTTACGTAGACCTCATGGGAAACATACAGTTCTCCCTAACCTGGGGTAAACTGGCTGATGGTAATTTTGGGATGCCGGTCTGGCGATCGGCATCCCATTTAGGTTAATCCCTAGATAGGGGAGTGGTATGGGTAAGTACATCGTTAAACGTGTGCTTCAGTTCATCCCGGTGTTTTTGGGCGTTACGCTGATTCTGTTCGCCCTCCAGAATATCGTGCCGGGAGATCCGATCAAGCTGATCGGTGGAGACAAGGCTCTGTCCCCCGAGGTGGAGCTTCAGCTTCGCGTTCGCTATCACCTGGTCCAGACGGACGAGGACGGCAACGCGATCCTTGACGAGAACGGCGACCCCGTTCAAACGTCGCTCGTGGACCGTTACTTGTATTACATGAACGGCCTGCTTCATGGCGATCTGGGCAATTCGTACCAGCGCAAGCTGCCGGTTACGGAAATCTTTGCCCAGAAGTATCCGTATACGGTCAAACTTGCCGCGTGCGCCATCGTGCTCGAGGCAATCATGGGTATCGGTGCGGGTATCATTTCGGCGGTTAAGCGTTATTCCTTCTGGGATATTTTGGTAACGCTCACCACGTCGATTCTCGTTGCCGTCCCGGCCTTCTGGCTCGGTATGTTGCTGCAGCTGTTCTTTGGCGTCATTCTCAAGGACGCCACGGGCGGTGCATTCTCCATGCCGATCTCGGGTGCCGGCGGTTCCAGCTCTCAGTATCAGGATTGGATGCACTATGTGCTTCCGACCATTACGCTGGCTTCGGTTTCGACCGCTTATGCCGCCCGCATTATGCGCTCGCAGCTGCTTGACGTCATGAACCAGGATTACATCCGTACGGCAAAGGCCAAGGGTCTCTCCAATCGCGCGATCATTATCAAGCATGCGCTTAAGAATGCACTCATCCCCGTCGTTACCTATATTGGTGTCGACTTCGGCGGCATGCTTTCGGGCGCCATCCTGACCGAGACGGTCTTTAACTGGCCCGGCATCGGCTTCGAGGTCTACCGCGCCATTAGCATGCGCGACTGGCCCATCGTTATGGGCGGCGTTACGCTCATTGTTGTCGTCGTTATGGTGATCAACCTGCTCGTCGACATTAGCTATGCATTCCTCGACCCGCGCATCCGCCTTGGCGGTCCGTCGGATAAGGCCTAAGGGAGGTACGTCTCATGCAGGAAACTGATTCTCAGTCTCAGGAGCAGGCTACCGCCACCAAGGCCGCATCTGCTCCCGCCAAGTCCCGCACGCTGTGGGGCGACGCTTTTAAGCGTCTTCGTAAGAACAAGCTCGCCGTTATCGGTGTCTGCTGGATCATCATCGTTGTTGTGGTCGCCCTGACCGCCGATCTGTGGGCTAAGCCCTGGCTCGGCTCTCCTACGGCTTCTGACTCGACCACCATGGCCGAGACGTCGCTGCTGGCTCCGTGTGCCGAGCACCCGTTTGGCACCGACTCTCTTGGTCGTGACATTCTCGTCCGTGTTATCTACGGTGCACGCGTTTCGCTTTCCGTCGGTATTATGGCCACCGCCATCTCCACGGTGATCGGTCTGGTCATGGGCGCCCTGGCCGGTTTCTATGGCGGCATCTGGGATACGATCATCATGCGCTGTGCGGACATCTTCCTGGCGTTCCCGTACGTGCTGTTCGTTGTTGCCATGATTGCCGTTATCGGTCGTGGTCTTCAGAATGTCTTTATCGCCATCGGCATTCTCGGCTGGCCTTCGATTGCGCGCGTCTTCCGATCCGCGATCCTGACGGTCAAAGAGAACGACTATGTTGACGCCGCTCGCGCTATGGGTGCATCCGATGCGCGTATCGTTATGCGCCATATCTTCCCGAACTCCGTTGCTTCTATCGTGGTCTATGCGACCATGAACATTGGTGGCGCTATTCTGACCGAGTCTGCCCTGTCCTTCCTCGGCATGGGCGTTATCCCGCCTACGCCTTCGTGGGGCTCCATGATTCAGGACGGTCAGCAGTATCTTCTGACTGCTCCCTGGATGATGATCATGCCCGGTCTGGCAATTCTCTCGACGGTGCTCGCCTTCACCCTGCTGGGTGACGGTCTGCGCGACGCCCTCGACGTCAAGATGAAGGACGCATAAGGATGAAGAAGAACAAGAACTATGTGGACCTGAAGGACCAGCCGGTTCCCGAGGGCCAGCATCTGCTCGAGGTCGATGACCTTAAGATGTATTTCCATACCGAAGATGGTGTCGTTCGCGCTGTCGACGGTGTGTCCTACACACTCGATCGCGGCGAGACCCTGGGTGTCGTCGGTGAGTCCGGCTCCGGTAAGTCCGTGACCGCCATGACCATCATGGGTCTTATCTCGATGCCTCCGGGAAAGATTGAGGGCGGCGACGTTCGCTATCGCGGTCGTTCTATCCTCGAGATGACCGAGGAAGAGATGCAGCACATTCGCGGTAACGATATCGCGATGATCTTCCAGGATCCTATGACCTCCTTGAACCCGGTCTATAAGATCGGCAAGCAGGTGGGCGAGGGCCTTCGTCTGCATCGTGGCTACTCCAAGCAGGAGGCGCTCAAGCGCGCCACCGAGCTTTTGGACCTCGTTGGCATTCCCGAGCCCGAGAAGCGCGTCAATGAGTATCCGCACCAGTTCTCTGGTGGCATGCGTCAGCGCGTCATGATTGCTATGGCCCTTGCCTGCGATCCCGATATTCTGATTGCCGACGAGCCCACGACCGCCCTGGACGTTACCATTCAGGCTCAGATTATTGAGCTTATGCAGGAAATGCAGGAGAAGAACGGCAACGCCATCATCATGATTACCCATGACCTGGGCGTTGTCGCCGATATGGCCGACAAAATCATGGTTATGTATGCCGGCCGTCCTGTCGAGTTCGGTACTGCTGAGGAAATCTTCTACGAGAGCCGCCACCCCTACACCTGGGGCCTTATCCGCTCCATCCCGGAGCAGGCCATCGAAGAGAAGAAGCCGCTGACGCCGATTCACGGCAACCCGCCTTCGCTCATGAACTTGCCTGAGGGCTGCGTCTTCTCTCCTCGTTGCCCCTATGCGACGGACAAGTGCCGCAAGCAGCGCCCCGAGCGCGTTGTCACCGAGTCTGGTCATTACTCTGCGTGCCACTACTCCGGTGACCCCGAGTTCCTCAAGAACGCTCCTGAGACGTCCCGTACGCGCAAGGATTCCAAGAAGGGAGGCGAGGCGTAATGGCAGATACCAACGAGCGTACTCCGCTGCTGAAGGTCGAGCACCTCTCTAAGGAGTTTCCCGCTGAGTCCGGCATGTTCGCCAAGCGCTTCTCCAAGCGTGTCGTCTCTGCTGTGAACGACATTTCGTTCGAAATCTATCCTGGCGAGACCTTTGGTCTGGTCGGCGAGTCTGGTTGCGGTAAGTCCACCACGGGCCGTACCATCATGCGCCTCACCAAGCCGACGGCCGGTAAGGTGTTCTTCCAGGGCAAAGATGTTGCCGAGATGAGCAAGCATGAGATCAAGGACATGCGTCGTGAGATGCAGTTTATCTTCCAGGATCCTTATGCTTCGCTCAATCCTCGTATGACAATCGGTGAGATCGTCTCCGAGCCCATGACCATTCACGGCGTGGGCACCAAGGAGGAGCGCATTGAGCGTGTCCGCGAGCTTCTCGACGTTGTCGGACTGAACCCCGAGCACATTAACCGCTATCCTCATGAGTTTTCCGGCGGCCAGCGTCAGCGTGTCGGCATTGCCCGTGCATTTGCGCTTAAGCCCAAGCTGATTATCTGCGACGAGCCGGTTTCCGCTCTGGATGTGTCCATTCAGGCCCAGGTTCTGAACCTGCTGAAGGAGCTCCAGGACAAGTTCGGTACGGCTTATCTCTTCATTGCTCACGACCTCTCTGTCGTGCAGCACATTTCTGATCGCGTTGCCGTTATGTATCTGGGCAAGATGGTCGAGGTTTCGGACTGGAAGACGCTCTACAGTGAGCCGCACCACCCGTACACGCAGTCGCTGCTGTCTGCCGTGCCGGTGCCCGATCCGGATATCCAGAAGACCCGCAAGCGCATCATTCTCGCTGGCGATCCGCCGTCGCCGCTGGATCCGCCGACCGGTTGCCGTTTCCACACGCGCTGCCCGATCGCGCAGGGCATCTGCTCCGAGAAGCTTCCCGAGTTTAAGGAAGTCGCACCGGGTCACTGCTGCGCCTG